>WQSD01000100.1 GCA_009788105.1 Oscillospiraceae bacterium
AAGTGTTGTACATTGGTGGTGGTGATTTCTGAGGAAAAGGCCGCCAGCCCAAAAAAAATTATGGCGACAAGACCGACAATAGTTGTATAAAAAGCTATGCGAAGGTTTTTCGCTATATTTGCGAAATATGTGTTGTCTTTCGGCGAAGTCAAGTCATCTTTCGCCGATGGCGGTGCAGGGGGTGGCTCCGGTTTTGAAGGTACAGGTTGTAAACTGCGCCGTTGTATTGGGGTTTGTTTATCCATGCCGTGCTTGTCCTCCTGTAAACTATCGCAAAGGCATTATATCATGGAGCGAGTAAATCGCTCAGACGCGAAAACAGCTTTCGCAAAAACATTATATCATCATTTTTCGCTTTTGTCAAGAGTTATTCCTCTATTCATGTATGCTAAAAATGTGTATTTGAAACGAATATAAAGCCAAGCCCGTAATGACAGCATTACAGGCTTGGTTAGTTTGAAGAAAAAGGTCAAGGTCGTGGGGTTTCACCCCACACCCGACCACCTTTTTGTAAAAAGGTGGAACAAAAACTTTTTTCTCAAAAGCATGAAATGTTTTTGTACCAAAGTTTTTGAGGTTCTTAGGAACTTTTTTCAAAGCCCTTGTGAGCGCTGGAGGCTACGGCATTGGTGGCTTTGCCGTCAAACAGGTCGCCGTAATGCGTGAGTGGGCAAGTTTTCTGTTGGGGTTTGAGGCAAAGCCCCAAGACAAAAAGACTTTTTCCAGGCTTGGTTTTCAGTTATTCGACTATAACACAACCTCCACCTTAAACAAATCCCCATCAATGGTAATCGCAAACCTGCCCCCTTGTGCTGTAACAAAACTTTGCACAATGGACAGCCCCAAGCCGGAGCCGCCGTCTGTCCGCGACGCATCTCCCCGCTTGAACCGCTCGGTTAGCTCCTGCGGGTCAAGGTTTAGCTCTACCGCCGAAATGTTTTTCAGTTGCACCAAGGCTTTCCCGTCCTTTTCCTCCACAGTCAAGTAGGCGCGAGAGCCTGCAAGGGAGTATTTGCACACATTAGACAGCAAATTCTCCATGACACGGCACATCAGCTTGCCGTCTGCGGTGACGAAAAGTTGCTCTGGCAGGCTTGTGCGAAGCTCTATCCCGTGGGATTTCAGCTGGCTGTCCATCTCGCCCAGCACCTGCCGCACAAGGGCAACCAAATCCAAGGAAACAGCGTTCACTTCCACGTTGCCGCTAACCGCCTTCGCCGCCTCGAACAGGTCATCGGTCAATGCTTTCAGTCGTGCGGATTTTTGCACCAACACATCCAAATATTCGGGAGCTTGCAGGCTGTCCAAGCCCTCTTGCTTCAGTAGGTCGGTGTATGTGATGATAGAGGTCAGCGGGGTTCGTATATCATGGGAAACCCCTGTGATAAGCTCGGTTTTCATTCGTTCGCTTTTGGTGCGTTCCTCCACCGCAAGGGCGATGCCACCCTTAATATTGTTCAGAGAATCAGCAACATTCCGCAATTCACCGCCCACAACCTCGATTTTCTCGTCCCATGCCCCCTGCTCGATGGCTTTCGCCCCTTTTTCAAGGGCGTAAATGTCATTGGCGGTGCGGAATGGGCGAATAACTAACTTAGGAGCAAGTGGCAAAGCACCCCAAACATTCACCACGATTTTTCTCGCAAATCTGTACATCCAAAGGGCAATCCGATAAGTCAAGGTGTACTGCCAAAACTTGCCCGCCTTTACCTGCTTTGCAAAACTACCAATCCACAGCAGCGTTGGTATCGCACCAAGAACAATCGCAACAATGCCAACAACAAGAGCACCATCACGCTCCCAGATTCGGTTAATGTTTGAAATGCCATACACCCCATAGAAAACAACGGCAACCCACCCAAATACAAGCCCAAAGCCCACATCTAAATACGGGCGGTCAATGTGTACTCCCGCGGCTTTTCTCTTCCTGCCTGCGCCAAGAAGAAATATCACAAATGCCCCAAGTGCCACCAACGCCGATACCCCGATAATTGCCATATTCGCACGATACAAATTTCGTGCCTCGGCGAAGCGGGCGGTGTGGGCGTTCACCACCTCGTCGGTGAGTGCAATCATAATCTCGGTGTCAGTAGTTCCATAAGGAAGTACATCCAAAATCCTCCGTCTGCCATGACTGGTAGCTCTTCTATCATTTCCATCAATATAGAAAATCTGCTTACCGGCAAAAAACTCATGATTTTGCTGAGCTCGTGGCACATTCGTATGCACAAAATCGCCATCACGGAGGTAGAACAGAATGCCCTCCGCATGCTCAAGCCAATTTTGTGCAAATGCAAACATCCTTAATTGACTGTCAATTGCTTCCCACGCAAGCGGATGATTTAGCGGATTATTATTTATAAGATGTTGCCTGTTATACAATCGATAGATGGTGGCTCGTCCAAATTCATCAAAAGACAAAAAGGGTTCGTCCGACCAATACGGAGCTACTGCCCATGTAATACCCTCCCCTGCACGAATGCTTTCCTCGCTTTGTAACATCAAGATTATACCGGCATGCTCGTTTGCTTGCTCAATAACCGAATCAAAAAGCGATTGGGTCACATCAACTGACGAAAATGCCGCTGCAAAACTCACGCCACTTTCCACATCTTTTTCAAGTATGTTTATTGCACTAATAAAACTCTGTACCAACATCCCGATTATCACAATAAAACTTAATATTTTCACGGCGGACAAATTAGTCCAGCCTTTTAACTTTGTCGATTTTGTATCCAATTCCCCATACCACCTTTATATATTTTGGATTTTTCGGGTCAATTTCAATCTTTTCCCGAATGCGGCGAATGTGTACGGCAACAGTATTTTGCGCCTCGTAGGCGTCCTCGCCCCACACTCGCTGATAAATTTCATCAATGGAAAACACTCTGCCAAGATTACGGATTAAAAGCAGGGTGATTTTGTATTCAATGGGCGTAAGTTTCACCTCCACGCCGTCCACCGACACGCTTTTGTTGTTGTCGTCAACCATTAGCTCGCCTGCGGTGTACACGCCACTTTGCTCAGAAGCAGGAATTGCACTGCCAAGCAGCATATATCGCCGCAGTTGGCTTTTCACCCGTGCTACAAGTTCCAGCGGATTAAACGGCTTTGTTACATAGTCATCTGCCCCCACGGACAGCCCCATGATTTTGTCAACATCTTCGCTTTTGGCAGAAAGAAATACAATCGGCACATTGCTGTTTTTCCGTATTTCCATTGACGCTTTGATGCCGTCAAGTTTTGGCATCATAATGTCCAAGATGATTAGTTGTATGTCAATTTTTTCGAGTATCTCAAGTGCCTCGTGCCCGTCGTGGGCAAAATGCGTTTCATAACCTTCGTTCTTTAAGTATACCCCAATAGCGGTGGCGATTTCTCGGTCGTCATCGCAAATTAGAATGTTCGTCTTGTTTGTCATACCGGCTTTTCTCCTTGGAAGTTTGAAATTACTGTTCCCTCCTGTAAGCATTATGAGTGTGTTGAATATCTCGGTGGAAAGCGGCGAATAGCCGCTTGTAGCGAATTATTTTGACTTTTTCAAAAACGCATTTCGTTGCGTAGCAACGGTTTTTGAAAAGTCAAAATAACGAGATTGAAACATGATTGACCACAATGCGGGTTTATTCAACACTCCCATTATACCAGATAAATCTTACGAAGAAAATAGTATAATTCTTACGGTTTTATTAAGAGAATGTGATGAATATCTCAGTGGTAGGTGGCAGAGGATTATTTCCCATCTTTGGGACAAACTAAACCCATGAAAACTTCAAACACAACGCCCACCTCTCTATGGCACAGCAGCGTATCTCACACACCATGCCCCTCCCTCACAGGCGAGGTAACAACCGACGCCCTTGTCATCGGCGGGGGAATGTGCGGCGTTCTCACAGCACATATGCTGAAAGAATCGGGAGTCGACTGCCTTCTTGTGGAGGGCGGCACAGTCGGGAGAGGGACAAGCGGTAACACCACGGCGAAAATCACCGCACAACACGGCTTGCTGTACTCCGCACTCATGAAAAGGCGGGGGGTGGAGGTAGCGCAACAGCATTATGCGGCAAGCATGGATGCGGTGGAAACCTTTGCTACCCTGTCACAGCAACATCCCTGCGATTTTGAGCGAAAAACCGCTTACATTTACTCTCGTGCCAGCCTTGGGAAATTGGAAGAAGAGGCGGAGGCATATTCACGGCTTGGCATTTCGTCGGACATTGCCACGCCAAGTTTGCCATTTTCCACAGCAGGAGCTGTTGCCATGGAAAACCAAGCGCAGTTCAACCCGTTGATGTTGCTGTATGGTTTGGCGAAAGAGTTGCAGATTTACGAAAACACCCTTGTTCAGCGGATAAATGGGAATGTCGCCTACACTTCCGGGGGCAAAATCACAGCGAAAAAGATTGTGCTGGCAACGCACTTCCCCATGGTCAACATTCCGGGGCTGTATTTCCTGAAGCTGTATCAGCACCGCAGTTATGTGGCGGCTGTCAGGGATACTGCGCCTGTGGACGGAATGTATCTTGACCATCAGTCGGGGGGGCTGTCCTTTCGCACCTACGGCGACCTGCTTCTTGTGGGTGGCGGTGGACACAAAACGGGGCAGAAAGGCGGCGGATTCGCCGAGCTTCGCAACTTTGTCGAGCGAACTTACCCTACCGCAAAAATCGAATATTCTTGGGCGGCACAGGACACAATGAGCCTTGACGGACTGCCCTATATCGGGCGGCACAGCATGGGCAAGTCCCATCTGTATGTCGCCTGTGGCTTCGGCAAATGGGGCATGACGGGGAGCATGTTGGCGGCACAAAGTTTGCGAGATATGATAGTACACGGCAATGAAAAACGTAATATCTACCGCCCAAATCGTTCGATTTTCACATCGCAACTGCCGAAAAATATTGGCTCGGCGGTTGTTGGACTTGCTTCGGTTGGCGGTCCTCGTTGCACACATATGGGGTGCAAGCTGAAGTACAATGCTGCAGAAAAAAGTTGGGATTGTCCATGCCACGGCTCGCGTTACGGCTGTAGCGGCGAGGTTCTGAACAATCCTGCAAAAAGGGGACGTACTTTCTAAACAATTCAGAGTGAAGAAAAAGGTCAAAGTCGTGGGCTATGCGCCCACACTGCACAAGTTTTTTGTAAAAAACTTGACTAAAAACTTTTCTCGCAAAAGCATTTCATGCTTTTGTACCAAAGTTTTTGTTCCACCTTTTTACAAAAAGGTGGTCGGGTGTGGGGTGAAACTCCACGACCTTGACCTTTTTTTTCACTCTGAATCGCCGAAATA
>WQSD01000101.1 GCA_009788105.1 Oscillospiraceae bacterium
GAAGATTATCTTAGAATAACAAAATTAGACGAACAAGGTAGGAAAAAAGGGGGTGGAAACTATTATTCGAATCAAACAGCGTATAAAGGTAAGCATTATTTAGAATTAAGTTATTCGAAGTATTATCAACAACAAATATCGCTTATACAGTTATCTCAATATCTCGGGATGAAAGTTAATAGTGTGCGAGAATTAGCATCTTGGAAAGGATGGGGTGTGGTATGAGTATATTTGTTTTAGATAACAACATTTTCTCAAGAATGTTGAAAAATTTCGGCATGGAAACGTTTGCAGATGATATTTATGTTCCATGGTCGAACGGAATGCAAAATGGCACCATCATCTCAGTCGACGAAGTATATAACGAGCTTGAAAAAATGTGGGGTATGAATGATTCTGTTGAAAATATTAGTGCAGAAGGAGCATGGCTTAAGAAACACAAACTGGCTTTTAAGCCGATGACAAATACAGAAGGGAAAATTGTTGCAGATATTTTCAAAAACAACAAATTTCGTGATGGCATAAAAGAAAAAAGTCTAAGAGAAGGCACACCTGAAGCGGATGCAATTTTGGTTGCTAAAGCCAAAAGCGTTGGTGGCATAATTGTTACCGCCGAAGCCAATGACAAGCCGAATTCAGATAAAATTCCTAATATTTGTGTTGCATTTAATGTGCCGTACATGAACTTAGACCATTTTCAACGTATGTTGAGAAACATTTCAGCAGGCAGAGATTTTCTACAAGATGTTATGATACTTACCGAGCTATCAGAGACAATTCAAAACAAAACAGGGTAACATTATGAAGTTTAATGTTACCCTGTTTTAATCCTATGGCGACTATCCATTTTATAAATTTTATTTTACTGTTTTATGGAATGTCCCCTTTGGGGTGTTCTTTTTGCTTTTAATACTGCCGTCCCCACACAACCATGTGCGCTGCGGGATTATTGCATGTTTTTCAATCTGTTTATTTCTTTACCAATTTCTTCAATAACATCATCATTTGTAATCTTACCATCATCGCTAAATACAACAAAAACTTTGCCACCAAAATCACGTTCAAATGTTTCAAACGAACTTTTCATACGCTCAGTAATCGAATAGTTTCCAAAGTTTGAATTTGCTGTAATCGGCTTTATTTGAATACCAAAAGCTCTGTCATAAATTTTAACAATATAATCAATGTCACTCGAACAATCCAATTCAGGAGGACTTTCTTCAAAAATAACATTTACAAATATTTTTGCAAGAACATCATTTACTACTGATTTTTCTCGAATAAAACCATCATATGTACGATTAATAACAAGATTGTGTATGTAATCAATACAATCTGCCAATGTAAGTTGAGAAAAAGCCGCTTGCCACTCTGGTATGACTATTTCCGTGATTTTTGTATAAAGTCTTTCGCCAAGTTCACTCAAGCTTTCTTTGGTTATTTTGGTATTTGATTTTGTAACAGTATGTGCGTTTTCAAAATACCACTTATCCCATTCGTCTATTGTTTGCGGTTGGCACTGCCGAATAAGCTCCATAACACGCCCAACTTTGTTCGGGCGTGTTAATTGATATGTTTGGCATGCATAATTTAATACCTTTTCTTTTTTTCCAAAATCCAATGAATATCTCTGTGTTTTTTCTTTCATAGCAACCACCTTTTCCTATTACGAATATCTTATTGCATTAAATTTATTATTCAGCTTGAATGCTATTGTATTATCCACGTGAACAAGCGCTGATTTTAACAAGTGTGCATTCACAAAAGTTTTATTTTCAAGATACATATAGGCAGCAACAGTATTATCGTTGTATTGAATATCATCGCTTTTAATAAACACTTTTTTACCATTAACTTTATTAAATAAATATTCAATAGCTTTTTCAGCTTTCACATCGTCTGTTTTTATGCCGATTAAGCGTATAAGTGTTCCATTGTCAAGCTCTAAAATTTCGGGAGACAAAATTTTTTTCACCTTATATAAAGTTTCGCGTCTATCGGTACTATCCTTTGAAATTTTAGAGCCATATGTCAACATTTTTACATCTATTTTTTTATCAAGTTTATGAACATCACTATATTGATAAGGCAAATCACAGAATTTGCTTTTGTAATTAACATTTGTCTTTGTTTTTTGAGTTATGCTGCTAACTGTCGAATGTTCTGTGCTATTGCCAACTTTACTATTTATTATAGAGATAAAATTGCTATTAATTTCATAATTAATTGAATTTCTGTTGAGTTCACGAGCCACTTTTGCGGTTGTCCCGCTTCCTGCAAATGGATCTAATACAGTTTCTCCAACAAATGAAAACATTTTTATTAAACGTCTTGGCAGTTCATCAGGAAACATTGCTAAGTGTTTATCTTGCTTTGCTCCCGCAAAATTCCAATGCCCTGAAAAATAAGTATTCCATTCTTCTGTGGTCATTTTCGATTTTTCTTTTTGAACAATCGTTGGCTTTTTACTTTTTCCTTGTTTTTTGAATATCAAAATATATTCATAATCAAGTTTTACAATTCCGTTTCTTGGATATGGAAAACTGCCCATAACAGCACCACCACCTGTAGTGTTCATGGTCGTGTTTTTTTGCCATATGATTTTTCCCATAAAATCCAATCCAAGTGTTTCACAAAAGCGAATAATTTCGCTGTGTATTGGAATGACTTTGTAGCGCCCATAGTATACCGAGCGTGCAAACTGGTCTCCAATATTTATACACAAACGACACCCATCACTCAAAACACGGAAACATTCACTCCAAACAAGATTCAAATGATTGATATATGTTTCATAATCATCATCGAAGCCTATCTGGTTTGGTGTTCCATAGTCTTTTAACTGCCAATATGGGGGCGAAGTTATTATAAGATCTACAGAACCATCGGCAATGTCATCCATATTACGACTATCACCGTTTATAATTTTATGAGTAGTATGGTCGTACATATATTCCTCCGATATTTTAATACTGCCGTCCCCACACAACCATGTGCGCCGCGGGTTTACCGCAGACAACACAGTCAGAGGCAAGGTTTTCCTGCTCAAATGGGATACAACGGCTTTTCACGCCGCCTGTATCGTCCTTGATTTTGTCCTCGCAAGTCGTGTCGCCGCACCACATGGCACGGATGAATCCGGGAGAGTTTTCCGCAAGCTCCAACAACTGCGGATAGCTTGTGGCGGTAGAAGTTTTGGTGGTCAAATTCTCCAAGGCGCGTTGGTACATATCCGCTTGGATAGTTTCGAGGAGGGCGGCAACCGTATCAGCAATGCCATCTATGGAAGTCACAATCTTCTCCCCTGTGTCACGGCGAGCAAGAACGCAATTTCCCGCCTCGATGTCACGAGGACCAAGCTCGATTCGCAGTGGCACGCCTTGCATTTCGTGCTGGCTGTACTTCCACCCGGGCGACTGGTCACGGTCGTCGAGTTTCACACGAATCCCGGCGGATTTCAGGCTGTCCGTGAGAGCCGTCGCCGCCTCAAGTACCCCCTCTTTGTGCTGCATGACGGGAATCACCACCGCCTGCACAGGGGCGACACGCGGCGGCAGGCGAAGCCCGCTGTCATCTCCGTGAACCATGATAACCGCACCAATCATGCGGGTTGTCACCCCCCATGAGGTCTGGTGCGGGTACTGAATGGTGTTGTCCCGCCCTGCGAACTTAATATCAAAAGCACGAGCGAAGCCGTCACCGAAATAGTGGGACGTGCCGCCCTGTAGCCCAACGCCGTTGTGCATCATCGGCTCGACTGTGTAAGACTCTTCCGCTCCTGCGAATTTTTCTTTCTCCGTCTTGCGTCCCCAAACCACCGGGATAGCGAGGGTTTCGGCGTAAAAGTCGCGGTACACCTCAAGCATTTGCAAGGTTTCGTCACGGGCTTCCTGCTCGGTTTCGTGGAGAGTATGCCCCTCCTGCCACAAAAATTCCCGTGAACGAAGGAACGGGCGGGTGGTTTTCTCCCACCGCATGATGTTCGCCCACTGGTTGTACAGTTTTGGCAGGTCACGATAGGACTGCACCACATCACGGAAGTGTTCGCAGAACAGCACTTCGCTTGTTGGGCGAATGCACAGCCGTTCGCTAAGCTCCTCCGATCCGCCCACAGTCACCCAAGCGCACTCGGGGGCAAAGCCGTCCACATGGTCAGCCTCTTTTTTCAGCAGAGATTCGGGAATCAGCATGGGCATGTACAGATTTTCGTGTCCTGTTTCCTTGAATCGGCGGTTAAGGTCAGCCTGAATATTCTCCCAAATGGCGTAGCCGTATGGGCGGATAATCACGCAACCTTTCACGCTGGTATAGCCGATAAGCTCGGCTTTTTTCACCACGTCGGTGTACCACTGAGCAAAGTCAGCGTCCATTGCGGTGATTTCTTGTACAAGTTTTTTGTCTTTCATTTTGTTACCTCTTGTTAATAATTGAACCCACTATTGCCCCAACACAGCCTTTGCCGCGCTGATTATCCCCAACTTGCCGCTTTCAAAGGTCAGCCCTCCCTGCAAAAACACAGTGTACGGCTCTCGCATTGGTGCGTCGGCGGATAGCTCGATTGACGCCCCTGACACGAACGCCCCCGCCGCCATGACCACCTGATGGTCGTACCCCGGCATATCCCATGGAATGGGGGTCACGTGGGAGTCAATGGGGCTGGCGGCTTGCAGTCCTCGGCAAAATGCGAGCAGTCGATCTGCGTTGCCAAGATGCACCTGCTGTACAATGTCGTGACGGGCGTCGTTGTATCGCGGAGCTGTGTCAAAGCCCAGCTTGTCGAAAAGATATGCGGCGAAAACCGCAGTTTTCATCGCCTGTGCAGTGGAGTGGGGGGCGTAAAACAGCCCACGGAAAAGGGCTTTGTTCTGCCCAAGAGTTGCACCAATCTCACCGCCCACTCCGGGAGCGGTAAGCCGCTCGGCGCAAAGAGCGACAAGCTCCTCCCTGCCACACAAATACCCACCTGACTCTGCCATGCCGCCACCGGGATTTTTGATAAGCGAGCCGATAAGCAGGTCGGCGGTTGGCTCTGCGGTTTCGGTGAACTCACCATAGCAGTTGTCCACCACCACATAAGCATCACTCTGTCGGCGAACGAAAGCCGTCAGCTTGTTGATTTTTTCGCAGGATAGTGCCGTCCGCTGGCTGTACCCGCCCGAACGCTGAACATACACTATACGGGGTCGCTCCGCAAGTGCGGATTCAATGGCGGGGTAGTCGAAGTCGTTGTCCGCCGTAAGCTCAA
>WQSD01000102.1 GCA_009788105.1 Oscillospiraceae bacterium
CTGAAAAGTTATAGTTTCGAGGTGCTTGCGCATGACCCATTTATGTCCGCTGAAAAAGCGGCTGACCTTGGGGTGAAATCGGTATCGTTGGAAGAGATTTTCTCTGAATGTTTCACTATTTCAAATCATCTGCCTGACATTGCTAAAACGAAAAATATGCTGAACTATGACCTGTTCAAACTGATGAAGCCTAACGGCAATTTCATCAACACCGGGCGAGGTGCGCAGGTGAGGGAATATGACCTTATCCGTGCTTTGGTCGAAGAGCCGGGGCGTACTGCCCTGCTTGATGTGACCGCTCCCGAGCCGCCAAAACCCCTAAGCCCGCTTTTCACCATGCCGAATATTTTCCTCACCCCGCACATTGCGGGCAGTATGGGGAACGAAGTGGCGCGTATGGGTGACTATGTGACCGAGGAATTCCTCGCTTTTGTCGAGGGCAAAGAAACACGCTACGAAGTAACGCCGGAAATGCTGGAAACAATGGCGTAGGTGAGAACGACGGGCAAAAACTTAAAAATCAAAAATTAAGAATGAAGAATGAAGAATGAAGAATGAAGGTCAAGGGCGTGAGGTCAAGGGCGTTTAACCACGAAAGAGTCCACAAAACCCACGAACGCCCCCCTTGTAGGGCGTGGTCGGATTTTATGCCCGCCCGCCATTCGCACAGCACCCGATAATTTTGTGCTAAAGGGAGTGCCTTCTAAACCCGCATTGTGGTCAATCATGTTTCAATCTCAACACACTCCAAAAAAAACTAACCAACAGGAGAAATACTGACAAAAATGGACAATACTATCTTTAATCAAGTGAAACAGGTTCTTGTAGATAACCTAAAAATCGACGGCAATGATATTGTGCCAAGCGCCGAGCTAACAAACGACCTTGGCATTAACTCTCTTGAGCTTGCCGATTTGGTACTTATCTGCGAGGACGAGTTTGATGTTGAAATAAACACGAAAAAAGCAAGTAAATTCCGCACCGTAGGCGATGTGGTTGCTTACTTGGAGACTTTGGTCTAAAAAATGCACCTATATCTTATTGGTATGATTGTGTTCGGGGTGCTGTCTGTGGGGCTGATGCTTGCCATTGTCCACACAATAGTGAAAATCCAAACGCAAAATGCTCTTCTTGCCCTGTCTGGGCGAGATTCTGAATTTGTATATGAACTTTTAGCCGCAAAGTATGGACGCTTGCGGCTATTTGCTCATGTTCCATTGGTGAAAAACGCAGGATACAGCAAGGAGGTGAAACGCTGCTGTGACATTGTTTTTGTGTGTGCCGGCGGGGTGATTTTGCTGAATGTTGTGACCGAGGGCGGAAAGTTTGACAACCCGAAAACTGGACAGTGGCTGCGTAACGGAAAGAGATATATCAATCCATTCGAGGCAAGCTCCCTTCAATATCTTGCGGCAGAAAACTTTCTTGCTGTGGAAAGTGCAGGTGCAAAACCTGTTCACCGAGCTGTGATATTTGCATCGGATGATGCGAAATACAGCGAAAAATATCCGGAAGTGTTGTCGGTGTACGAAATGTTTGATTATGTGGATGGCATTGCCGCCTCCCGCGTGCTGACACCAGCGGAGGTAAGCGCCGCCGCCGAATTGCTGAACCAATTTTCCGCCAATGTGACCGCCGACGACCTTGGAGAGGGCAATTTGCCAAAGCCCCGTGCAAGCAAACTGCCCGAAATGAAGAAACCGCAGGCATCTGCCCCGTCTGACACTAATGTTATTGGAGATGTTTCCTCCGGCAGTAGCGGCACGGACGGCGATACTATACAGGTCAAGTTGGATTAGGGCATGTCAGCTGTCAGCTGGGGAGGAGATACAATGAGTAATCTAAATAACTCCAATAGTTACAATTCCATTAGAAAAATTAAACGTTTCTTTTTTAAGTACAAGTTTTTGTCATGCATACTAGTTGCCATGCTTCTTATAGCTGTTTTATCACAGTTTATTGCTATAGGTCTTCCGGGAGATTCGGCGGGCATTATGTCAATTTCATTTGATAGGTGGAACATGCGAAGGGTGAACAGAATTGAGGTGACATTTGCGGACTCTGACGTTGTAGCACAAATTAAATGTAGGGAATTGATACGTTCGTTTGTGAGAGAAACAACAACTGCGTGCACTGCGGGTCTTAATAATTGGGGGCAAAACACCTTCCACTTATACAGAGATGATACTTTGGTAAGAAGAATGATAGGAGGTTTTGGTCACCAAATGATTATTGTGAATTATAGCCACACAGGAAGATTTTTGTTTTTATTTGATGGACGTTGTATAGCAAGAAACGGCGGTGCCCAAACGATTATTTCTTGTGAGTTGTTAAATGAAATTTCTTATTATTTGTATAATAAGGGATATGGTGATTTATTGCCAATGCTCCCGTGATAGTAAAAGGATAAAGGGGAGCAGGGAAACCTGCCCCCCTGTTCTGCTATATGAAAAATCGCTATACAGAACCCCCCGCCCTTTGTATGTACAAGGGGCGGGGGGTGTAATGTGAATTATAAAATCTTTGGTATGCGCGAGTATAGACTTTAGCTTTTGAACACTATCTTTTCATCCGCCACGTCAGCCACAATTGTCGTGGGGGCGGTTATCTCACCGCCGAGAATGGCAAGGGACAGGGCATCTTCCACTTGCCGTGTGATGGCACGACGCAGAGGGCGCGCACCGTACACAGGGTCAAAGCCCGCTTGGGCAATGTGCTGTACTGCGGCAGGGGTGAATGACAGGTCAAAGCCAAGCCCCGCCACTCGCACTGCCACCTGCTCAAGCATAATAGAGGTGATTTTGCCGATACTTTCCTGGTTCAGCTTGTCAAAGACGGCAATCTCGTCAATGCGGTTCAGGAATTCGGGGCGGAAGGTTTCTTTCAGTTGTGCCAGCACTTTGTCACGGGCAGAGTCGCTTTCGCTGTTGTCCGCATTAAATCCCATGGCACGATTAGATTTGAATAGGCTTGTCGCCCCTACATTGGAAGTCATGATAATCACGCAGTTGCGGAAGTCCACCCGCCGACCCTGCGCGTCGGTAAGCATTCCATCTTCAAGAATTTGCAGCAGAATGTTGGTCACATCAGGGTGCGCTTTCTCCAATTCGTCTAACAGCACCACCGAATATGGGCGGCGGCGGATTTTTTCGGTCAGCTGTCCACCCTCGTCATAGCCCACATATCCGGGTGGCGAGCCGATGAGCTTTGACACCGTGTGCTTTTCCATATACTCGGACATATCAAGGCGAATCATGCTCTCACGGTTGCCGAAAAGCAGTTCGCACAACGACTTGGCAAGCTCCGTCTTGCCTACCCCTGTTGGTCCAAGGAAGATAAACGACCCCATGGGACGCCGCGGGTCGGACAGCCCCATCCGTCCACGGCGAATGGCACGTGCCACAGTGGCAACTGCCTCGTCCTGCCCAATAACACGGGAGCGCAGGTCATCTTCAAGGCGAACAAGCCGCTCCCCCTCGCTGTCTGCCAGCTTGGACACAGGAATCCCCGTCCATGCGGTGACAATGTCCGCAATGTCGTCCTGGCACACGATAAGTTGTGTGCTTTCCTTGTTTTTCGCCCACTGCTCCTGTTCGGTGGCAAGTTTAGCTTTGACCGCCACCTCTCGGTCACGAATCCCCGCCGCCGTCTCGAAATCCTGTGCCTTGATGGCATCCGCTTTTTCGGCGGAAAGGGCGGCAAGCTGTTCCTCTAAACCGCGAATATCCGTTGGCATTGTGTAGTTCACCATTCGCTTTTTCGAGCAAGCCTCGTCAATCAGGTCAATGGCTTTGTCCGGCAGAAAGCGGTCGTTAATATACCGCACCGACAAGGCAACAGCAGATTCCACAGCTTCGTCTGTGATGGTGACTCGGTGGTGCGCCTGATATTTCTCCCGCAAGCCAAAAAGAATTTGCACAGCCTCATCGGATGTCGGCTCTCCGACTTCCACCGGCTGAAAACGCCGCTCTAACGCCGCATCTTTCTCGATATGCTTGCGATATTCGTTAAGGGTTGTCGCCCCGATAACCTGCATTTCCCCACGGGAAAGGGCAGGCTTGATAATATTCGCCGCATCCACAGCACCCTCTGCCGCACCTGCGCCGATAATGGTGTGAATTTCGTCAATGAACAGCACGATGCGGCTGTCCTCCCGCACCTCTTCCATGATGGATTTCAGCCGTTCCTCGAACTCACCGCGGTACTTCGCCCCGGCAATCATAGAGGTCAGGTCAAGTGTGATAATTCGCTTGTCCAACAGGGTTTCGGGAACGTTTTTGTCAACGATACGCTGAGCCAACCCCTCTGCAACTGCAGTTTTGCCTACTCCCGGTTCGCCGATAAGGCAGGGGTTGTTTTTGGTGCGGCGGGAAAGGATTTGTATCACCCTGTCCATTTCGCTGTTCCGCCCGATGATAGGGTCAATTTTGCCCTCTTGTGCTAAGTGGGTCAAGTCACGGCTGTATTTCTCAAGGGTTTTGCCGCCTTTCGAGGGTGGAGCAGATGCCCGCTCCCCCTTGCCGCTGTTCGAGTTCATGTATGACAGGGTGTCCTCGTGAATTTCTTTCACACTGCCGCTTAACGAGTCAATAATCTTGTGTGCAACGCAGTTTGCGTCAGCAATAAGGGCAAGCAAAATATGCTCCGTCCCAATGGCGGAACTGCCATTTGAAGAAGCAAAGTGAGAGCTTCGCTCGATGATCCCGCGGGTGCGTGGGGTCATATCCCCTGCCCCTGCCGCAGAGGGTGGGCTGGGTGGCTGTTCCCCTGTGATAAGCTCCCGCACACGTTCCTCGGTGACTGTTCGTGCCGCAAGAATGGTTGCCGCCGCCGCTTCGGTTTGGGAAAGCAATCCAAGGAGCAAATGCTCCGAGCCAACATAGGTGTGACCCATGGCAGACGCAACCGAGAGGGCGGCGTTAAGGGCGGCCTGTGCCGCCGGCGTGAATTTGTTGTTCATAGTGACTCCTATTATTGTTGTGATTGGTCCTGGAAGCGAATGCGTTAGATAAGGGGGTCCCGGGTCAAGTCCGGGGCAGGCTCCATTCATTAAGGATGTAACGAAACAAACTATCTTTCGTCCAAACGCCACCAATAGTCATTGCAAAGGCGACCTTTGCCGTGCAATCCAGTGAAAGGGCAAGAAATCGCCATACCCCTAAAACAATGAAATTTCTCGTCCAACGACTGGATTGCACGCGGAAAATCACCGCTTTGCAATGACGAGGCTGTTTGTTTGGTTTA
>WQSD01000103.1 GCA_009788105.1 Oscillospiraceae bacterium
GCATAATATTCGGTGTCGGCAATAGCCGCAGAGGCGGCGGCAATGGTGATGGCGGACAGATTATACGGATTAAAGGAGTACCGCAGGCGGTTCAGGTCGGCGATAATCTCCTTGCTTGCAAGAGCAAAACCGCAACGCAACCCCGCAAGACTGTGGCTTTTTGACAGGGTGCGGGTGACGATAAGATTATCGTACTTGCCAAGCAAACTGACCGCTGAATGTTCCTGCCCTGCGAAATCCATGTACGCCTCGTCGATGATGACGATATTGTCCGGGTTTGTGGCGATAATTTGCTCAATTTCGGCGAGGGGGAGCAAGATTCCCGTGGGTGCGTTGGGGTTGGCGATGACCACCGTGCCGCCTGCACCTGCGTAGTCCTCCGGGTTGATGGTGAAGTCCTCGCGGAGTGGTACGGTCGCCAGTTCTGCCCCGAAAAAATCGGCGTAAACCGGGTAAAAGCCGTAGGTGATGTCAGGGCAGACCAGCTTGCCGCCGCCTCCTGCATATGCCATGATGGCAAAGGCAAGCACGTCATCCGAGCCGTTGCCGGCGATGACGCCAGCCTCGTTCAGCCCGTACTGCTGTGCCACTCCGCGGTGAAGTTGCCCCAAGGTGGGGTCGGGGTACAGTCGCAAGCGGTCAGCGATACCGCTTTTCAGCACCTCCGCCACCTTTGGCGAGGGAGGGAAGGGGGATTCGTTGGTGTTGAGCTTGATGAAGTTGGCGTTTATCTGCTCCCCGGGGGTGTACGGCTTGAGGGAGCGGTATTGTGGGCGGAGGAATGGGGTCATAGGGGAGTCCTTTTTAGTGTGGAGGTTGGAAGGTGGGGAGTGGAGTTTATTCGGTGCGTTGATATATTGACGGAATTTTGAAAGAGGGTGGATTGCGACTGTCCTTGTCGCAAGACGAGTGTTTTGACTATGCCGTTTAACGGCGTGTGCGGGGTCACGCCCCTACAGTGTTTCGTCTGCTCCGTTCAAACGCTCGACCATGGCGGTCGAGTGAATGGGCTGTTGAAACGCCTCCGCAATCCTAAACCAAATCAGGTCTATTCCGTTTGGTCAGCTCTAATGCCGCCCGATACCGCCATTTTTCTATGTCGGCGTGGTTGCCCTCAAGCAGTACCTGCGGCACGGACAAGCTCATGAATTCCGCCGGGCGGGTGTATTGGGGGTACTCCAGCATTCCGCTGGCGATACTTTCCACCTGATGCCCCGCCTCGCTTGCCAGTACCCCGGGGAGCAGGCGGGCAACGCAGTCAATCAGCAGGCAGGCAGGGAGTTCCCCTCCTGTAAGGACGTAATCCCCCACGGAAATTTCCTCGTCGCAGATTAGCTCCACAGCACGGCGGTCAACCCCCTCGTAATGTCCGCAGAGAATGACCAGATTATCCATCTGCGAAAGCTCTGTCGCCCGCTGTTGGGTCAACACTTTGCCGGTGGGGGACATATATATAGTGTGGCGGCCACGCCGCTGGGAACTTTGGTTGATGCTATCAATAATCGCCCTGTGGCAGTCGTATATGGGCTGTACGGAGAGAAGCATACCCTCGCCGCCGCCGTATGGGGTGTCGTCTACACGGCGGTGCTTGTCGGCGGTGTAGTCACGGATATTGTGGGCAGTCACGGCAAGATGCCCTGCCTCCTGCGCCCGCCCGATAATGCTTGTGCCGCATATGGTGGTGATTAGGTCGGGGAAAAGGGTGAGAATGTGGAAGTTCATGGGGACTCCGAGGAAAAAAGAATTAAAAATGAAAAATGAAAAATGAAGAATGAAGAATGAAGAATGAAGAATTGAGGTAAATTTGCTACGCAAATTATTCATTAAAATCCCCTTTTTCAGGCGGAAAGAACGTCATGAGAAAAACCCCTCGATAGGCGTGACATATATCCCCACGCCGGGCTTAATATCCGCCACAAATTCGGCAACATTGGGGAGCATAACCATGCCGCTGTCCGTGTCGATTTCGTAGATGTGGTTGCGGGTGGCGGTGTTCACGGCGGCAAGCGTGCCGTAAACCCGCCCGCTACCCGCATCAATGACCGGCGTGCCGATTAGGTCGGCGATGAAATAACTGCCCTCGGGCAGGTCAAGGTCGGTGCGGTCGGCGTAAAGAATCTTGCCATAAAGGGCTTTTGCCGCCTCGATGGTGTCGATGCCCGCAAATTTAACGCAGGCGTGGTTTTTGTGGGGGAAAGCGCGGGTGATGGTGAGGGGGGTGGCATCGAGATACACCCGCTCCAGTCCGCATATTACCTCCACCCCGTCGCACCATGGTTGGACTTTCACCATGCCGTCCATGGCATGAGGGGATAGGATTTTGCCTATTTCAATGTGGGTCATGGGAGTCTCCGTAGCATTATATTTGGTCTGTGGAAAGTGTATTGAACCATACCTCTTGCATTTGTCGCAAAAATTCTTCTGTAATTGGAAAACCGCTGTATTTACCAATAATAGAGTCGATTCCGCAGTGAGGACAAATGGCAGTGTGTTCCATGTCAAGCCATTGTTCAATTTCTTTTGGTTCAAATATTGTTATGCAGAAAAAGCAACCGCAGAGGGTGTCAGAGGACAAGCTATTTCGGTTGCTTGTGCAAAATGTGTGTGCGTGATTTAGGTCGTGGGTCATGGGTTGCTCCTGGATTCTATCGTTTCTGCAGTATAATCGTTATCTCAGAACGATTATGGGAAAGGTGCTTGACAAATACAACATCAAAAATTCTGCCAAGCTGGGCTAACGAGTCCTTGATTTTATCCAGTTTATCCTGGCTTTTCAACTTTAGGGTAAATATAACATGACCGCCGTCCCCCAAGCGATTTTTGATAGAGCAAACAAGCCTTACAGAGGACACAATGTTCATGCTCATGTCATTAACAATTATATCAAACTTTTTGCTCGATGTTTTCAGATAGTCATGGGCGCGCCCGTTGAAATACTCAACCTTTTTGTTAGCCAAAAGCACAGGGTCAAGGCTCACAGTATCCACAGCAACCACGTGCAAGCCTTGTTCAAGCAGCACATTCGTCCACCCACCGGGGGCAGCACCAAGGTCAAGTGCTCTGCCACCTTCCCTTAAATCAATGGGGTAGGATTCCAAGGCTTCCATCAACTTGAACGCAGACCTTGAAATCGTGTCATCTCGCATGGCGTAGCGGCGCATTCCCCCTGACCAAATGCTAAGGTTTTCGCCGGGCTTTGATATGCCGATGTAAAAATTAGTTTCGCCAATAAAAACAGAGATTATATTTTCGGGGTGGCGTTTGTCCTCGGTGTATCCGACGGCTTTCAAATGGTCTGCGATTTTTCGGCTTATTTCCGTCGAATTATGTGTGGCACTCCCGCGGACCGCTCGCAATTGAATAGAAAAAGGCTCTTGCTTGCTTGCATTAGAGGCAAAATCTTTGATAAAGGCGTAATCTTGAACGTCGCTTATCTTTTGAAAATTTTTATGTGAGATGACGTACTGAGCAGGAAAGATATGCCGCAGGAATATCAGTTTGGCGTTTTTGAAAAGCACGGATATTTCGCTGAAAGTGACCTCGCATTCAAGCAAGCCCACCCCAACATCAAGCCATTTGATGAATTTGAGTGAAGTGCTAACGCTCATAAATTCTTGCAAAGCGGCATCACAGAAAAATTCGTGGCAGGTGAAGATTATTTTTGTGGTCATGGTAGCCTTTCTGTGGGTGGGAACAGTTTTTTTGTTGGGGCGACCCTTGCGGTCGCCCGTTTGTGCGGTGCGTGTTGTTCGTTTCACACCTACCCCGTCTTGCGGAAAACCACCGCAATCCACCCCTTCCGCCCGCGGAAGGGGAATTACAGAATCATGCGGTGCGAATTTGTTCGTGCATTTTCGTGGAACTTCGTGGTTAAATGCCCTTGACCTTATTCCCCTCTGCGGAGGGGTGGCAATGCGTAGCATTGACGGGGTGGCTTGTGTGGCGGGCAGACACAAGGCATTTGGTTGAGCGGGCGGGCATGGAAACCCGCCCCTACAACATTACCAAGTATTTTCCATTTATTCCTTGTGCAAAATGTTACGAAATATACTCCACTTAAAGAATAATTATAACCACTTAAGCGTATTTTTTTCCGTACTCGCAGTTTTTTCATTTCGTAGTTCCTTTATGGTGTCGAGCGAACGACCAATGGTCACATTCTGCGTGTGCGATGCGGATTTTTCGATCGCACAAGGCATTCTTTTCCATGCCCAATCAAGTCCTCCCGTCCGCACTTGCGAAGAGCGGTGCGCACAAGGTCGGCATTGTCCGGCTTGAAATATTGTAGCAGTGCCCGCTGCATTCGCCGTTCTGCGTAGTCGGGAATGTGTATCGGCTTGCCGGAGAAGGGGTCGATGCCTGTGTAGTACATTACGGTGGAGGCTGTGCCTGGGGTGGGGTAGAAGTCCTGCACCTGCTCGGGTTTGAGCTTGTTTGCCCGCAGAAAAAGGCTTAGCTCCAAGGCATCTTGCAAGCGACTGCCCGGGTGACTGGACATCAGGTACGGCACAAGGTACTGCTCCCGCCCTGCTCGCCCACAGGCAGCAACAAACTTGCGGGCGAATCGCTCGTACATCTCTGCCGAGGGCTTGCCCATGGCGGAAAGCACATGAGAGCTGACGTGTTCCGGGGCGACTTTCAGCTGACCGCTTACGTGATACGCCACAAGTTCGTCGAAAAACGTCTTGTCCCTGTCGTGCAACAGGTAGTCATAGCGAATCCCGGAGCGGACGAAAACCCGCTTCACGCCGTCGATTTTCCGCGCTTTTCGCAGGATAGACAAATACTCCTCGTGGTTTACCTCAAGGTGCGGACAGGGGCGGGGAGTAAGGCAACGGCGGTTGCGGCACGCTCCATCTTTTGCCTGCTTACTGCAAGCAGAATGGCGGAAGTTGGCAGTTGGGCCGCCAATATCGTTGATGTAGCCCTTAAATCCCTCCCGCCCCGTCAAATCTCGCACCTCCGCAAGGACGGATTCTTCGCTTCGGGACACCACCTGCCGCCCCTGATGGAATGTGAGGGCGCAGAAATTGCAACTGCCGAAGCATCCGCGGGTGTGTGTCACCGAAAATTCCACCTCGGTGATGGCGGGGATAGGCTGGGTGTAGCTTGGGTGGGGTCGGCGGGTGTACGGATGGGCGTAAACTGCGTCAAGCTCGGCACGGGAGAGGGGCATGGCAGGGGGATTTTGCACCACCTGCCGCCCGCCGTACACCTCGGTGACA
>WQSD01000104.1 GCA_009788105.1 Oscillospiraceae bacterium
GACCTGGTTAAAATGCCCTTACGCCCTTGATCCCTTACCCTAAATACTCCGCATATCCCACATCCTCCAGCCTCGCCGCTTTGTCGCACACCATGTCCTCAAGAGATTTTTTGTACCGGTCAAGTCGCTCTGCCAACGCCACATCCGTCACCGACAGGATAGAGGCGGCAAGGATGCCCGCGTTTTTCGCTCCGTTAATTGCAACTGTGGCAACAGGGATGCCAGGGGGCATTTGCACAATGGAATACAGCGAGTCCACCCCCGACAGGCTTTTGGTCATCACCGGCACGCCAATGACAGGCAGAGAAGTGATGCTTGCCACCATTCCCGGCAGGTGCGCCGCTCCGCCTGCCCCTGCGATAATCACGCCAAGGCCCCGCTGCCGTGCAGTTTCGGCGTAGTCGTACATTCGCTTTGGGGTGCGGTGCGCCGACACCACCGTCAGCTCGTACTCCACACCAAGCTCGTCCAATATTTCCGCCGCATCTTTCATAACAGGCAGGTCGGAATCGCTGCCCATAATTATGCCTATTTTCGCCATAGCTTGCCTCTTTTCGACTGATTTTATGTCTTTATTATACTATAAAAAATAACGCAAGTCAAGACGTGGTTTGAAGCGTTTTCATTGTTTACTTATTGTTCACGAATGCAATAAAAAAGACAGACGAGGGTATCGTCTGTCTCAGTTTGAAGAAAAAGTCTTTTTTATCTTGGGGCGTTGCCCCAAACCCCACTTAGGAACTTGCCCGCTCACGCACTACGGTTGCCTGTTTGACGACGAAGCCGCCAATAGACTTGTGTCGAAACAAACTTATCGTAGCTCTCGGAATGTCATTGCAAAGGCGGTTTGTGCCGTGCAATCCAGTGGAAGGGCAAGAAATCGCCATAAATCAACCCGTAAAACAATGAAATTTCTCGTACAACGACTGGATTGCACGCGGAAAATCACCGCTTTGCAATGACAATTATCTGTTGTTTTTGTTTCGACACAACCTTAATGCCGCAACCTTCGGCGCTCACAAGGGCTTTGAAAAATGTTCCTAAGAACCTCAAAAACTTTGGTACAAAAGCATTTCATGCTTTTGTGATAAAAAGTTTTTAGTCAAGTTTTTTACAAAAAACTTGTGCGGTGTGGGCGCACAGCCCACGACCTCGACCTTTTTCTTCACTCTAAAACAGACGAGGGTATCGTCTGTCTTTTTTTGTCTATCAATAAATCTATTCATTTACCTCTGCGGAATGATAATCACTTTTGGCAGGGCTTGCACCTCCGGAGAGAGGTTATTCTGCGCGAATATATCTCCACGGGTTGTGCCATAGCGTTTGGCAATGTCCCAAATGCGCTCTCCCCGCTCGGGGTAGTACAAAATCATGGCAGAATCCGGTTGGGTGGTGGCACCTGTGGCTACTGCAAGGTCTGCGCCAAGTTTAATGCCCTCAACGATTTCCTTTTGCTCTTCGGTGTATACCATTGCAACAAACGAAGTTTCAAAATCTGTGTATAGCTTGCCGTTATCCACACGGCAACGAATGTTGGATGTCCGTG
The DNA here is from genome assembly GCA_009788105.1 of Oscillospiraceae bacterium. Taxonomy (GTDB): domain Bacteria; phylum Bacillota; class Clostridia; order Oscillospirales; family CAG-272; genus WQSD01. The sequence continues at coordinate 1,547 of WQSD01000104.1, forward strand.
CCTCGGTGCGAATTTTCATGTTCGCCACCACAGGCACATGGCTCTCGAAACGCACAGGAATTTCGGTGGACAAGTCGGTCAACACTCCGTCCACAGTTACCCCGACAACATTCACCGCCGCAGTTCCTGTAAGGGTTGCGTTGCCTTTTTTGCTTTCGGTAAAGTCTTGGTCAAAGCTCACTTCCACACGACTGCCGATAATTGTGTCAATTGCCGTTTCAGAAAGGTCAGACACCATAAAGCTCTCGTTCATCGAGAAGTTTTCCCGAATGGCCTCTACAAAGCTGCCCACCGTCTTTTTGCGGGTGACATTTTGGCACTCACGGTTTAGAGAATATGCGTCATCTACAAACGAAACCTGCTTGCTGCTTGCCGCTTCTACGTCGATACCATATGTAATGTCAAGTTCAATCATTCGCATAGCACCATGCTCATCTGCTCGCACGTTAGCTTCAAGGTTCACCACCGCAACACTTGCAAGGCACTCGTATTTTTCGCTGATGCCCTGGGCTTCGATAGTTTGCGTCACCGGCCAGCTACGGCGAATCATGGTGTACTCGGGAGCGGTCTCTTCGGTTTGCGTAAGATACAGGCACTCCATGTCGCAGTTGCCACGGACAGTCAGGCGGTCGCTTGCGGCGCGACACTCGTCAATGTAAATGTCGGCTTTTGTGTACACAAGACTGCTGATAAGCGGCAGAGTTTTCTCGATAGTAATGTCCTCGGACAGGCTAAAGTCGCTTTCACGAATGTTCATCATATTCATGGCAGGAATTGTACCAAGACGAGTTTCAAGCAGGCTTTCGTCTTTCTCTTTTGCGCCGAACAAGTCGGGCATCATGCTGCCACGCCGCCAAATGCTGACGTTTGCCCCTGCACGCGAGCGAATGTTGAACTTTCGTGGATTTTGCATACGGCAGTTCACCGCTTCCACCACAGGCACAATAAGGTCAACGCAATCTTCGGTCAGTTCGTCATTAACGATTTTGTTGTTATAGCCTGCACGGAAAACTGCGTTGGCAAGGGTGTTTTCCTCGGATATAAACACCACACGATACATCACGCTACCGTCATACTCAAGGCTACCCGAACCGGTAAATCGTCCGTCAATCGAGGCGGATGCGTCTACCCACACCACCTTTTTCACATCGGGAAGATAATCCGGCAGGACAAAGTCGTCGGATAACTCCCGTGTGTACACGCTGCCCATTATCTTGTCGGCGGCGCAAAAATTATCGCTGTCGCGATCGCTAAAGTTTATTTTTCCATTGTGTTCCATGTTACTGTCCCCTTTTATAACTGATTATTACAAGCTGTTGACATAGCCGCCCACAAGCCGTTTGTGGATAGTATATGAAGGGGGAGAGGGATTTAGAACAGGGGCTTTTCGGTGGGGCAATAATTATTGACTTTTCAGAAATTACATGATATAATGTTCTTGTGATAGTTCTTACGCCGTCAGGGTGATTCACTCGCCCGTCAGGCGTAAGAACATGATATAACAAGTCCAGAGTGCGACGTTTTTAAGTGGAATTCACTTCAACAAATAAAAATGCCGTGCGATGGATGCCCAAACTCCACCCTCCAAACTCCAAACTCCACCCTACCCCAAAAGGAGTCCCCATGCCACGAAAACCCACACCTCAAACCACACCCCTGCGGCACATTGCGTTCATCATGGACGGCAATGGGCGGTGGGCTCGTCGTCGTGGAATGCCCCGCGAAATGGGGCACAGAGCAGGGGCGAAAACCTTTCGGCGGGTGGTTGACCATTGCGACAAAATCGGCATTCAGGCGGTGACGGTGTACGCCTTTTCCACCGAAAATTGGTCACGCCCACCTGAGGAGATAAACTCCATCATGGAGCTGCTCTCCGACTTCCTCACCGAAGCATTCGACCGCCCGGAGGATCAAGTTGAAATCCGCTTTCTCGGCGACAAAAGTGTGTTCGAGCTACCTTTGCGAGGGCGATTGGAGCAATTGGAGCAACGCACCACAGGACGCAAATCCCGCTTGAACATCGCACTAAACTATGGCAGTCGAGCGGAAATCGTTCACTCGGTGAACACTGCGATTAAAGAGGGAAAACGGCAACTTGCCGAAGATGACATTTCCACCGCCCTGTACACCGCCGACTGCCCCGACCCGGACATGATTGTTCGCACAGGAGGGGATATGCGGCTGTCCAACTTCCTGCTGTGGCAGGGAGCATACGCCGAACTGTACTTCACGGACACCCTGTGGCCCGACTTCACCCCACGCCATGTTGACAAGGCGGTGAAAGAGTATTATCGCAGGCACAGGCGGTATGGGGGGCTGTAGGAATGAAGAATTAAGAATGAAAAATGAAGAATTACGGTAAATTTGCTACGCAAATTATTTTATTGAAAAGGGCAAGGGCGTGTGGAGTGTGGAGTGTGAAGAGTAGGGAGTGGAGTTAAGGGCAACTCTACCACGAACGGACACGAAAATGCACGAAAAACAGAAAAAATGTTTCTGTAAATCCCCTTCCTTGGGAAGGGGTGGACCCATCACATAGTGCCCTTTGCTTTGTGATGGGGACGGGGTAGGTGTGAAACGAACGATACGCACCCAACGTAGGTTGGTTCACCCGCCCGCTTGTTGGGTGTCATTTGCACATAAAATCCTAACCAAAACAACCCCAACAACCGCACCCGACCTTAATCCCCTTCCTCGGGAAGGGGATTAAGGTCAAGGGCGGGACAACCACCACAAAACAAAAAAACCAAAACCGAAGTCTTGGTTTTGGAGTAACCATTCATTACTCTTGTTTTTCGTAATGGCTTACGATAATGCCGTAACCGTACACAAAAGCTCTAACAACCGTGGCAATAAGGCACAAGATAGCGGCGATGACAATACAAATAAGTATAGTAAATCCATCTCCTAAAAATATCCCAAACAACACTATAAGACCAGCTAAAAGCATCTCTAATATAAATATAAAATTAGCATATCTCTTTATAGTATTTCCTGTTGGTGTTTTGCCCTTGAATGCACTTTCCCTTGTATCGCAAGCATTGCACATTTTTTGCTCACCTTTCAAGTAATTTACACTGCAATAAGGACAAATCTGTTTTTCAGTAGCTTTTTGATTGGGCTTTTCTTGTTCAACCATACCTTTGCTACATTCCTCTTCAACCATGCTTTTGCTACATTCATCGCAAATATCCTGTCCATTTTTCAAGATATTTTCTCTGCAAGCAGGACACTTCATCTTTCCACCTCCAAAAAGTTTAATACCAATATTATACACCCCCCCCGCAAAATGTCAATAGTTATAGCAAAAAAAGTTGAAAAAGTTTTTGTGGGTGTCTGAAGGGGGTGCGGGCGGGTCGACCCCGCTCCTACAAAACTCCCCCAAAGGACAACTCCCCTATGAAAACACGCATAATCTCCGCCGCCGTTTTCGGCATTCTTCTTATCCCCGTTTTCCTATTCTCGGACAGCTATGCCCTTGTGCTGCTGGCACAAATCATCTCTGTCGGAGCAACATTCGAGCTGTTGCGGGTGACAAAATTGGGCAGCAGGCTGTCCCTTTCCATACCCGTACTTGCGGTGGTGGCGGCGTTGCCCCCCCTCACCCGTGTTTCCTTTGACCTGCTGGGC
>WQSD01000105.1 GCA_009788105.1 Oscillospiraceae bacterium
TAGTTCACAGAAAGGACCGTCAGTCCATTGCCTTCTCATTATAACAAAAATAAGCGCAACCGAGATGAACTCTTCGGTCACGCTTGTATTATACCAAAAGAAAGGTGGGAAACCACAATGAGTGAAAAAAGAATTTATGAAAAACTGAACTGGAGCTTTTCGTACAGCGGTTATATGAGTGGCGAGAGGTATTCGTATTTAACACGTCAAGTGTCTATGGCGATAGCACAGGCAGCATACGAGAAACCGCTCACTCCAACCGAAATAAGCATCGCGACTGGGATACCATGTATGTATATCGAAGATGAAATTCCGAAATTGCTTGATTTTGGCGTACTGGTAGAAACAGACGGGAAATACGCAACAAACTTTGTCATTTATCCCTTTGAGCTTGCACAGTCTATAAGAGATTTGGAGTACAACGCCGTAGTAAACTCCAATTTAGACGAGATTGTACAGGCTCTTGATAAATATGATGCGCAAGTGCGTGACATAGGCTTTATCGGCAATGACAGACCACAAAATGAATTGCGGTGGCTGTTGGTGCAGTTGCTTATCCCAAAAATACAGCACAAAGCATCTAAGTTAAGCGACCTGAAGTCTACTTGGAATGTCCCATCACCCAAAGACGGCGGATACACTCTAATTTCTGCAAATGAATCCGAGGGAAAACGATATGAATATGCCTCGGGCAACCATTATGGTAGTTCCGGGGATGGGAAACGAACCATAAACTACTACTGGGCCGGCGCGAAATATTACAGCATAGAAATCAACGAATATTTGTGGAGAACGCTTGGCAATGGAGAAATTGTCGAGAATGTGCCGCTATGCCCTGATGTAGACAGGTCGGTTATAAGCGATGAGGTGTTGGCACAAGGCTTGAAATATAACCTCATCGAGAAAACAGCGGACGGAAGCTACAAGTGGACGCTTATGTTTTTCACGGGCGAGCAGATGCAAAAGCTACACGAACTTTTGGAGCAAATCGCGAACGAACTATCAGATTTGCCGAAGGCGTGGGCAAAGGCAATGGGTGAAATAGACAAGATGTATCGAAAAGTCACGCCGAAACGCCTGCACAATTACGTAGGCTCTTCTGGGATGGGCGGCAGTAAGGCTATCGTCTGTGACCTGTTCGTGCGGGACGGCACTCTTGTAAAGCCGGACAGCGAATATTTCACCAAATCGATATTGGTAGTCCACAAATAGCACACTCCCATAATCAAATGCCACTAAAATCTTGTGCGATTTTAGTGGCATTATTTTTGTTTTGGAGTGCACCCTTACCGCACCTTTTCTCCTGCGGGAACACTATCGTCAAGGAATACCACGCTCACGCCTTCTACGCCGTCTGCGGCGAGAATCATGCCGCGGCTTTCCACTCCACGGATTTTCGCAGGCTTTAGGTTCGCCACAAGGATGACTTTCTTGCCCACAAGGTCGGCGGGGGCATAAAATTCGGCTATACCTGACACCACTTGGCGAACTTCGCCGCCAAGGTCAACCTGCAATTTCAGCAGTTTGTCCGATTTCGGCACAGGCTCGCATTCCAGCACCAAGGCGCATCGCAGGTCAACTGCGGCGAAAGCGGTGATGTCGATCTCGTGGGTGGGTTCGGTGGTATCCACATTGTTCGCAGGCGGGCGGGTTGACCCCGCCCCTACGGGGGAGGGTGCGGTTTTTTCTGCAGGTTGCGGCAATTTCTCCTCGTCAATGCGGGCGAAAAGAGGTGTACCCTGGGTGACAGCACGCCCTACTGCAAGCCCGCCGAAGCCTTGGATAGACTCCCACGTCCGTTCCAGGGGGGTGCAACCCAAGCGGTCAAGGATTTCGGTCGCGGAGGTTGGAATAAACGCCTGCAACACCACCGCACCAATGCGAATGCACTCAAGCAGATTGTATATCACCGTGCCAAGGCGGGCGGTGTCACCCTCTTTGGCAAGATTCCACGGCTCGGTTTCGTCGATGTATTTGTTGGCTCGGCGAAGGAGGGCGAAAGTTTCCGCCAGTGCGTCTGCTATGCTATACTCCTCCACAGCCGTGCGGGTAGCCGCAACAGCGGAAAGTGCGAATTCAGCAAGTTCTTTATCAAGCTCGGTGGCTTCGCCCGCGGCTGGCACGCTACCCTCAAAATACTTGGCCGTCATGGCAGAGGTGCGGGACACAAGGTTGCCAAGATTGTTCGCAAGGTCAAGATTATACCGCCCTGCAACGCTTTTGATTGACAGATTGCTGTCGTTTGCATAGTGCATTTCGGCAAGCACCGCGTGGCGAGTGCCGTCCACCCCGAAATGCTCCACAAGGTCGTGAGTGTACAGCACGTTGCCTGTGGATTTCGAGAGCTTGCTGTCGTTGAATAAAAACCACGGATGCCCGAAAATCTTTTTAGGCAGTGGCACATCCAACGCCATAAGAAAAATCGGCCAATAAATGCTGTGAAAGCGGACAATGTCCTTGCCAATCATGTGAACGTCCGCCGGCCAAAAATTTTGGAACAACTCGGGTTGCTCGGCAAGAGTTGGGTCATACCCAAGTGCGGTGATGTAGTTCGAGAGAGCATCAATCCACACGTACACAACGCTTTCCGGGTCGCTCGGCACGCCAATGCCCCACTTGATTGTGCTGCGTGACACGCACAAATCTTGCAGTCCGGGCAGCAGGAAATTGTTCATCATTTCGTTGCGGCGGCTTTCCGGCTGAAGCCACTCGGGATTATCGTTAAAGTGCTGTATCAAGCGGTCGGCGTACTTGCTCATACGGAAAAAATACGCAGTTTCGTTCACCGTTTTTACTTCACGACCGCAGTCGGGGCAATTTCCGTCTTTCAGTTGCGAGTCGGTGAAAAAGGACTCGCATGGGGTGCAATATGGACCTGAGTACTCCCCTTTGTAGATGTCGTCTTGGGCAAGCAGGCGGGCGAAAATCTTTTGCACGCTGTCTTTGTGACGCGGCTCGGTGGTGCGGATAAAATCGTCATAGGAAATGCCAAGCAGTTCCCATATTCCGCGCATATCAGCGACAATTTCGTCCACATAGGCTTGGGGAGACACTCCCTTTGCGGTGGCGTTGTCCTCCACCTTTTGCCCATGTTCGTCTGTGCCTGTAAGAAAATGCACCTCCTGCCCAATTAAGCGGCGGAAGCGGGCAATAGCGTCGCACATGATTATCTCGTACACGTTGCCGATGTGCGGTCGCTGGCTGGCGTATAGGATTGATGATGTGATGTAGAATTTGTTCATGTTAGCTCCTTGGTTTAAGCGATATATGGCTTGCCCGCAAAGCGAATGCAATGCCAAGGGGGTCCCGCATAAAATCGAAACCCACGATTTTTGCGGGATGACGGCATAAAAATGGGCGATTTGTACAGCAGTTCATTGGAAACCGTCCGTCATCCCGTAAAATTTGCGTTTTTTGCAAATTTATACGGGACCCCCTCGCCTAACGTATTTGCGTTAAGATTTTGATTGTACCTGTTACTTGCCGTTCATTTCTCTTATCTTAATATGCACGTCCCGCAGTTGCTCCTCGCTCACGTCCCCGGGTGCGCCGAGAAGAATGTCCTGTGCGGCGGCGTTCATTGGGAATGGGATGACCTCGCGGATGTTTTCCTGCTCCGTGAGTAGCATAACCATGCGGTCAAGTCCGGGTGCCATACCGGCGTGAGGTGGTGCGCCGTAGTGGAATGCGTTAAAGAGGGCAGAGAACTTCGCCTCGATGTCCGCCTGGGTGTAGCCTGCTATCTCGAATGCTTTCAGCATTACGTCAGGGCGGTGATTTCGCACCGCGCCGGAGGAAAGCTCGATGCCGTTGCACACAATATCATACTGCCACGCAAGGATTTCAAGGGGGTCTTTGGTCATCAGGGCGTCCATTTCGCCCTGTGGCATGGAGAATGGGTTGTGGGTGAACTCGATTGCCCCTGTTTCCTCGTTTTCGTGGTACATTGGGTAGTCCACCACAAAGCAGAACTCAAACTTGCTGTCGTCGATAAGCTCAAGGCGTTTCGCAAGCTCCGTGCGAATCTGCCCAGCGTTGCCGTCGATTACTTTGGGTGCGTCGCAGATGAAGAAAATCGTGTCCCCGTCAGCCATGGCGTTTGTCGCAACAAGCTGTACCTGTTGCTCTTCCGTAAGGAATTTCGCGATTGGGCCTTTCAGCCCCTCGGTGGTTTTGGAGATATAGCCCAGCCCCTGCATTCCAAGCTGTTCCTGGGCAAAAGTGAGCATTTTATCGAAAAATGAGCGTGGCTGGGCGGCGCAGGGGGCGACAATTCCACGCACAGGCTTGTTACGGAAAGGTGCAAAATCCACCCCTCCGAAAAATTCGGTAAGGTCAGCGATTATAAGCGGGTTGCGCAAGTCTGGCTTGTCCGAGCCGTATTTCAGCATTGCCTCTGCGTACGGGATGCGGGGGAATGGGGCGGCAGTGACTTGCTTGTCCGAGAATTTGGCGAAAGTTTCGCACATTACCTCTTCCGCAACGGCAAAAACCTCTTCCTGCGTGGCGAACGCCATCTCAAAGTCAAGCTGGTAGAACTCCCCAGGGGAGCGGTCGGCACGGCTGTCCTCGTCACGGAAGCAGGGGGCGATTTGGAAGTACCTATCGAACCCTGACACCATTAGCAGTTGCTTGAAAATCTGTGGCGCTTGGGGCAGGGCGTAGAACTTTCCGTGGTGCTTGCGTGAGGGAACAAGATAGTCCCGCGCACCCTCTGGAGAGGAGGAAGTGAGGATTGGCGTTTGCATATCAACAAACCCCATGGACTCCATTTTGTTACGCAAAAAGCGAGTGATAGCAGAGCGTTTTAGTATGTTTGCCTGTACCGCAGGGTTACGCATATCAAGATAGCGGTACTTCAGGCGAATATCCTCCCGGGTTTCGGTAGAGCTGTCCACCTCAAAGGGTAGGTGGGACTCTGATTTGCCCAGCACCTCAAGGGTTTCTACCGCAAGCTCCACTTCACCTGTGGCAAGTTTCGGGTTGACTGCACCCTCGCCCCGGTTACGGACTGTGCCGCCCACGGAAATTACCGTTTCACGGCGGACGTCGGTCAGCTTGGCTTGG
>WQSD01000106.1 GCA_009788105.1 Oscillospiraceae bacterium
AGCTGTCGTGGAAGAAAATCAGCCACTCGTCGCAGGTTGTGCAAGTCGGTCAAACTATCGAGGTTTATGTAAAAAGCATTGACCGAGAAAACGAGAAAATCTCTCTTGGATACAAGACAGCAGACACCGACCCATGGACAACGTTCCTTGACCAATACAACTCTTTCGATACAGTAGAAGCCAAGATTGTCAGTATCACCACCTTTGGAGCGTTCGCAGAAATCACCCCGGATGTAGACGGACTTATCCACATTTCCCAAGTGGCTGCCGAAAAAATATCAAAAGTGGAAGATGTGCTGTCTGTTGGACAAACCGTTACTGCGCTTATTTTGGAAATTGACGAAGCTAACCGCAGAATCAGTCTGTCTATCCGTGCGCTTATTCAGCAAGAAGAGGAAAAATACGGCGGCGAGGACGGTCCAAATATTATCAATCTTGATAATATCTCGTCGGACATTGCAACCGACGGAAAAGTGGAAGTGAACGCGGTGGCGGCAGACGCTTTCCCTCGTGAGGATTTTGAGGAAAAAGTGGCAGAGGAAGAAGTTCCGGTTACTTTCAGTCCGCAAACCGAAACAAACCCGGAGGCCGCCAGTGCCACTGTGCTGGAAACGCCCGAAACCCAAGAATAAATATGAACACCCTCGGCATTTACCGAGGGTGTATTTTGTTAGTCGAGACTAATGGTTTTGTTGTCTTATGGGAGTGTTGAAAAAAGGGTTTGTGGTCAATCATGTCCTCGCTCACGCATTTCGGCGACCTGTTTGACGGCAAAGCCGCCAATGCCGTCGCCTACAGCGCTTACTGAGGCGTTTCAATCTCGTTTTTTTGGCGTTTTCAAAAACCGTTGCTACGCAACNAANTACGTTTTTGAAAAACCAAAAAAATTCGCTCCAAGCGGAAAANCACCGCTTATCCGCCGAGATAGAAGGCACACTCTATCAGTAAAAACAACGGAGAATTAAATGAAATTAGGAATTATCGGATTACCAAACGCAGGAAAGAGTACCCTGTTTAACGCATTAACACGGGCGGGGGCGCTTACTGCCAACTACGCCTTTTCCACAATTGAACCAAATGTGGGCATGATTTCTGTGCCGGACGAGCGACTTACTTTCCTTTCAGGGCTGGAAAACTCTCAGAAAATCACCCACGCAACCATTGAATTTGTTGACATAGCAGGACTGGTCGAGGGTGCGTCCAAAGGGGAGGGGCTGGGGAACAAATTCCTGTCACACATTCGTGAAGTGGACGCTGTTGTCCATGTTTTGCGGTGTTTCACCGACAGCGACGGCACACCTCCCGACCCAATTAGCGACATGAACATAATCAACTTCGAGCTAATGCTGTCCGACCTTGAAATTGTTGAACGCCGCATTGAAAAAACGCAAAAAGCGGCGAAAGCTGACCGCAGTTTGAACGAAGTGTTGGCTGTGTACGAAAAAATGCGCGCTATGCTTGAGGATGGGGTGAGCGCACGTGAGTTTGGACTGGACGAGAAAGAGCAAATGTTGACGGCAGATATGCCGCTGCTGTCATCAAAGCCAATTATGTACGTTATCAATGTAAGCGAAAGCGACCTTGCAGGTGATAACTGGCAGAATGCGGCGTATTTCTCTGCTGTATCAGAGCGAGCAGATGCGGTAGGCGCGCCCATTATTCCCATATGTGCCTCTCTCGAAGCAGAACTGGGAACACTTTCCGACGAAGAGCGGGCAGAATTTCTTGAAGAGCTTGGACTGGAAGAAACCAGTCGTGACCGCTTTATTTTTGCGGCGTATACCCTTTTGGGGCTTATCTCCTTCTTCACTACCGGTCCGAAAGAAACTCGTGCATGGACAATCACTCTTGGCACAAAAGCCCAGCGGGCGGCAGGGAAAATTCATAGCGACATCGAACGGGGCTTTATCCGTGCAGAAGTCATCGGCTATGAGGACCTTCACGCCGCAGGCAGTGTTAATGGCGCACGAGAGCGTGGACAAATGCGACTTGAGGGCAAGGAATACATTATGAAAGATGGCGACGTTGTTGTGTTCAGATTCAACGTTTAACAAATATGAAACGAAAAAAGCTATTATTTATCATAAATCCACGTGCAGGTACGCAAAGCGTGCGTTCTGCGCTTTTTGACATTGCTAAAATTTTTTGTGACCACGGATACGAAACTACTAACTATTTTACCAAATCCGCAGGAGATGCAACTCGTGTTGCCGCACAATACGGGCTTGATTATGACTTAATCGTTGCCTGTGGAGGTGATGGCACAATGAACGAAGTGGTAAGCGGGATTTTATCCCTGCCAGAGCCGCGGGATTTCGGCTATATTCCTGCCGGGTCAACTAATGATTATGCGATTACCCTGGGATTTCCGACTTGTGTTCGCAGGGCGGCAAAAATTGCGGTGACAAACAAGGCTGTTCCTGTTGATATTGGTAAGTTTACTGCCGAGGGCGGTATTGACCGCAAATTTGCATATATTGCCTCTTTCGGTGCGTTTACAAAGCTATCGTATAACACTCCCCAGCATATGAAAAACCAACTTGGGCATACGGCTTATCTCATTGAGGGTGTGTTGGCACTGAAAGAAGTGCGTCCCCACAGGCTTCGCTACACTTGTGATGGTAAAACCGAAGAGGGCTACTTTGTTTTTGGAGCGGTGATGAATACGATTTCCCTTGCAGGATTTTATTCATTTCCGTCCAAAGATATTTCTCTTGATGACGGATTGTTTGATGTGATTTTAGTTCGTGCACCAAGCAATATTTTCGGTTATGGCGGCACTCTTCTTGACCTCGCTCGCCGTAAATACAATGATAATAATATTGTTTTTCTCCACGGAAAAGACATAAAATTCGAGTTTACCGAGCCGACGCCATTCACCCTTGATGGTGAATATGGCGGTGCGGTGATGGCGGCAAAAATGGAGAATTTACCTCGTATGCTGAACATTATTAAACCTGCGAATACTACTGTGGAAAACAGAATTATCGGCACGAAAAGAATTGTTAAGAAGAAAACTAAAAAATAGAGCGCCCTAAAACATATTGGGGCGTTGCCCCAAACCCCATTTAAGAACTTTTTACAAAAAGTTCTTAAAAATCTCAAAAACCTTATCGAAGAATGCAAAGCGTTCTTGCTTGTTAAAAGTTTTTGTTCCACCTTTTTACAAAAAGGTGGTGCGGTGTGGGCGCATAGCCCGCGGTTTTGACCTTTCTTCAGTCAGAGTACCCCAAAATTTTCTTGGGGTACTTTTCCCATTTTCGCTTATATTAAAGGTATCTGTAATTATTTTATCTACGTAAGGGATACCGAACATGAGAAAACAAAAATACACAGCATTACTGGCTTGTGTGCTGATTTTAGCACTATTATTGCCTATGACCGCCAGCACGGCGACAGACCCTGCTGACCGCAACTATGAATATGTAGACGTACAGCCCGAAAAGGCGAAATTCCACTATCCTCGCCGCCTGTGGAACGCTTTTTGTGAAAAGGTGCTGAAACGCCCAAGCGAAGAAGATTTTAACCATTTTGTCACAGTAGTCAACGATGGGGAAGAGCCACGAGAATATATAAAATATGTTGATTTTGATGTGTCTTTGACCGCCCTGAACGCTGCTTTTAAGGTGGACGTGGAAAGTTACGGCACAAAGCAGCATTTTTGCTGGATTTCACTCCTTGCATACCTTGGCACAAAATATGGTGGTGATTTTAGCAAGTACCGGCAAAAAGACATGGATGCGTTGCTAAGTAAGCTCCGCGGAGGTGAAACTATAGAGGCTCTCACCGCTGATATGAAGCATTTCCCTTATTATCTCGAGGCATACACCGCTGTTCTTGGCGGGTTAGTGGGGAAACATCGTGTGGAAAAAACTGACGCAAACGGAGAAACCAAGTGGGAAGAGCGATACGGACTGCGAGGCTTTCATCCAATTGCCGCAGGCTTTGGGTTCTCCCAATACGACGATTTTGGCACGGGACGGAACTATGGTTATCGCCGCAAGCACTTGGGGCATGACATTTTCGGAGCAGTCGGCACACCGATTATTGCCGTAGAAAGCGGTGTGGTAGAGGAATTAGGCTGGAATCAATACGGGGGGTGGCGAGTGGGCATTCGCAGCGACTGCGGCACACGGTATCACTACTATGCCCACCTGCGGAAAAATCGTCCGTATCATGTTGATATAACTGAAAAAGGTCAGCGAGTGAACGCCGGAGATGTTATCGGTTATATGGGTCACACAGGGTACAGCACCACCGAAAATGTGAACAATATCAAGGAACCTCACCTACACTACGGCTTGCAACTAATTTTTGACGAAAGCCAAAAAGAGGGTAACAATCAAATTTGGGTTGACCTGTTTGCCATTACGAAATTCCTTGACAAAAATCGCTGTAGTGTGCATCGTGTGAACGAAACGAAAGAATTCTACGCTAATCAAAGATGGGAAGTGGTTCAGTAAGGGTGGAGGGTAGGTGCAAAGCCTGCCCTTCAGGCTGAAGAAAAAGGTCAAGGTTGTGGGCTTTCTGCCCACAACCGACCGGTTTTTTGAAAAAAACCGGACTAAAAACTTTGGTGTAAAAACACTTTCACTCTGACCACTCCAATTTTATTTGGGGTGGTTTTTCATTTGACTTTTTGCCGAAAGTGTGGTATAATTGACTTACATCATCTTCAAAGGACACGCCCCATGACCATAACCCAACTTTACGCCGAGCTTGATATGAAATACCCCATCCACACCGCCTACCCGGGCGATGTGGACGGGCTTCAGCTTTGTTTTGACGCAGGGCGGGAAGTTCGCCGAGTTCTGCTCACCCTTGATATTACCACCGCCGCCGCTGAATATGCTGTGGCTGGCGGGTTTGATACTATTGTCGCTCACCATGCTCTTATTCGCACCCCGCTAACCGAAATCACACCGCATTGCTTGAATGGCGACAGAATTATCGCCTTGTGCCGTGGGCTGGTGAACACTATTTCCCTTCACACACGTC
>WQSD01000107.1 GCA_009788105.1 Oscillospiraceae bacterium
ATTAAAAGCACTTTCCACATCGCCCACAGAAAAATTAGTGGTAGCACCGTCAAACACTACTTTGCGGGTCTTTTTGTCCGCTTCGGTCATAACAACATTCATGCCAGTGTGAGCGGAAATATCTTTCCCTGCGTGGCGCACGTCCACATTATGTGCAGTGAGATATTGAAGTATTTTCAGTCCATTATTATCATTTCCAACACGTGTGGCAATAACGCTGTCAATTCCTAATCGTGACAATGCTACTGCTGTATTTATTCCGCTGCCGCTTGGATAGCGCGTGTATCCTTTGCCTTTAACAACGTGTCCGGAGGACGGCAAGTAAGATAGCTGTAAATCCATGGCAACGCAAGAGCGTCCTATTACAAGTAATCTTGGTCTCAATTTTTGCTTCTCCTATCATCTATCATTATTCTACAATTATCTAATTACAATTATCTAATTTCAATTATACACTATTTTTTGGGGGTTGTCAATGCGTGAAGAGAAATATATTTGCAATTCGCAGGAAGAAAAGAGTTTTAACGAAACAAACTGTCTTTGTTGTCAATCGAACAAGAAAAAATGTTGTAATCCAGCACCCCGAATTGTTTTTAGTTCAGTTGAAGTCAAAATTGATGAGATCCTGCGTGGAGATAGTAGCGGGTGCGAGAATTCAGGCTCTCCAAGATGCCCCCACAACCAACCGCACCATGTAGGGGACGACGCCCTCGGCGTCCCGCCTTGGGCATAGCAGAAACATTCAATCTTGATGAGCTTAGTCTCTCTGGGTAGCGTTCGCTACTGGTGCACCTACACAGGAAGTACCCGATAGTTGCCCATTTGAGATGGAGTTGATTGTGCTGGATAAAGCCACGTTCGTCAATTTACACCTGCTTTTTCGTTAGGGGGCTCTTGCCGCCCCCTAACAACCCGGCATTCAAACCCCTTTTCAGAAAAGGGGTTTGAAGTGGCACGAAGATGGAAAGCCAACGAAACCCATTGCAAACAAATACCCGCAGAAGGTACAGCGAAAACTTATTGTTCAGCACGATGTTGCTTCAGCGAGGACGGATAGCGTGTGCGAGCGTTTAGGCTCTCCAAGATGCCCCCCATGACCAAACTTACTCCACCTCGCCCAGCACTGCCATCATGGCGTCCACATCCGGGGTGGTGTTAATCTTGTGTCGCAGGGCGGCGGCGTTTCGTGTGCCGCGTATGTACCACGCCATATGCTTCCGTGCCACCTGCACAGCGTGCGCCCCAAGGGCATCCACCAGCATGCCAAGGTGCAACTTCGCCATTGCCACCACTTCCGCGGTGGTGGGAGGAGTGTATCCTCGTCCATCCAAAGCGGCGGCAACCTCGGCGAACAACCACGGATTGCCCATAGCTCCACGGGCGAGCATAATCCCGTCCACCCCTGTTTCATCTCGCATTTTCACAGCGTCAGCGGCGGAAAACACTCCCCCGTTCCCGATAACAGGCACGCTTACTGCCTGTTTTACGTCACGGATTATCCCATGGTCGGCGTCCCCAGTGTACATCTGCTCACGGGTGCGACCGTGAACGGCAATTTGTGCCGCGCCCGCCGCCTCGGCGATTTTGGCGATTTCCACCGCGTTACGGCTTTCGCTGTCCCAGCCTGCGCGGATTTTCACTGTAATCGGCATGGCAGACGCCGCCACTGCCGCCTGAACAATCTCGCCAACCAAGGTCGGTTCGCGCATCAGGGCACTCCCTTGTCCGCCGGACACGATTTTCCGCACAGGACAGCCCATATTTATATCAATTGACGCAGGACGCACCACGCTTTTATGCCCATCGTACTCCCCACGGGAAAGTATGGCGACAGCCTCGGCGATAATTTCCGGCTCCCGCCCAAAGATTTGTATGGCAGTTGTCTCTTCGCCCTCGGCAAGATAGCCAAGCTCGGCGGTTTTTTGGTCACGAAAGTGCATAGCTTTGGCGGAAATCATCTCTGTCACAGTAGCGGTTGCTCCGCAGGACAGGCATATTCGTCGGAATATCCAGTCGGACACTCCTGCCATTGGGGCAAGTATTAGGGGAAAGTTGGACATTTGTTGCTCCTGTATGGGGAATTATTCGACACCCGCTCTCACTCGCTCCGCAAGATAAAGTATTGCAATATCAACAACCATGCCGTAGCTGTTGTTGCCGTCTTGCCCTTGGGAATTAAGAAAAGCGTTGTTCACATCACGGCTGACGTTTGCTATAGTGCCGTCACGAAATGGGGCGAAAAATGCATTCACGGCGGATATATCAGTACGAGCGTTGGTGTGCAGACTGTCACGAACTTGGTGGAAATACTCCGTGTTGGTTCGCCACAGGGCGACAAGGAAATAATCAAGCAGACCAAGGTAGCCGCTGTAGCGGATAAAGTCGCTGTCGCTGTGTATGCAGATAAGAAAGGCGACAAAGTTCGCCTCGTCCTCGCGGGATATGCCTCGCTGATGTGCCATTTCGTGGGCGGCGGTGAAAACCATGCTATGGTCAGGTACTTGGGTGTTCACGTTTGCCTCCCCGGTGAAGTAGGAGTACATACCCAGCACCAACATTCGACTGAGAGCACCGCTTGCCATAATAGGCTTGACACGAGAGGGAAAGCCGTGGATAAAGGCATATTCCTGCCCTGCGGCGACAACTGCACTGTTAAGGTGGCGGTTCATTTGGGCAAAAGTATACGGCATGGTCGAGCCATTTGGGGCGGTGGCTGTCATCAGTGGGGCAAGGTTGTTCACTTGCTCTACAAGAAAAGCGGCAGTATCACGGAGTTGGGCGGCGGTGAGTTCCTCTTGCGGAACAAGCCCCAGTTGCTCGGCAATTGGCGTAGTGCGATAGCCCGGAGCAATAGTGAACACAAAGCTGGTGAAAAACAGCCCCAAAATGGCGAAAGCACAGGCGAAAAACCGCATGACTTTCACGTGCTGGTCACGCCTTGCACAGCGAAAAACAAACACGCTGATTAAGACGATGACAAGCGGCAAAAAGAAAATCAACATTTCCGCAAGGGAAAATGGGAGCAGGGAAGTAAGGAAAGCGAGAAACATCCGCACTCCTGCGCCGATTGTTCTGTTGAAAAAGTCTGCAAATGGGGTGGATAGTTCAAAAAGAACGTATAGCACTACGGACAGCAACAAAACAGCATACAGAACAAGTGCGGGAGTTGGAATATATTTTTTTCTGAAAGAAGCTAATTTTTTCATGATAATAGTGAGTGTGTTGAATATCTCGGCGGAAAGCGGCAAACAGCCGCTTGGAGCGAATTATTTTGACTTTTTCAAAAATGTATTTCGTTGCTTAGCAACGATTTTTGAAAAGTCAAAATAACGAGATTGAAACGCCTCTGTGAGCGCTGTAGGCGACGGCATTGGCGGCTTTTGCCGTCAAACAGGTCGCCGAAATGCGTGAGCGAGGACATAATTGACCTTGTTCCATCTTTATTTAACACCTCCATTAGTATGACACAAAAAGGGGAGAAAAGCAAGAGAAAATGTGAACAAGCAGTGAATTGGACGAAAAATATTATTAAATATCCATTTTGTCTTGCAATAACGGGGGGAATAGTATATAATAAAGCGAACTTTGAATTTATTGAAATTTATATGAGGAAATTATCATGACAAACAAAAACATGACAAACAAAAAAGGTGTGGCTATTATTGGCTACGGAGGCATGGGTGGGTGGCACACAGACCACGCCGCCAAAAGTGACACAGTAACTCTTTGCGGGGTTTACGACATATTAGAAGAACGGAGGGAACTTGCGAAAAGCAAGGGATTTTTCGCATATGACAGCGAGGCGGCTGTCCTTGCCGACCCCAACGTGGAAATCGTTGTGGTAGTCACTCCGAATGACAGCCACAAAGCTATTTCTATCCGTGCCATGGAGGCGGGGAAGAACGTAATTTGCGAAAAGCCTGTGGTTATGGCTTGTGCCGACCTGCAGGATATTTTCGATGTGGCGAACAGGACAGGCAAGCTGTTCTCGGTGCATCAAAATCGCCGTTGGGATGTTGATTATCTTGCTATGAAGCAACTGCGTGACAGCGGGGAGATAGGCGAGATTTTCAACGTGGAGTCCCGCATTCACGGCAGTCGTGGTATTCCCAGCGACTGGCGTGGGGAGAAAGAATTCGGTGGCGGGATGATGTATGACTGGGGTGTGCATCTTATCGACCAAGTGCTGATGATTTTCGCCGGAGAAACCATCACTGACCTGTACTGCCGTCTTGATTATATCACCAGTAATTTTATCACCGAAACCGAGTGCGACAACGGATTCCGCATGATTATCGGCTTTGCCAGCGGGGCATATGCTCATATTGAGGTGGGTACGTATAATTTTGTGTCCATGCCGCGGTTTTATCTTCGTGGTAGCAAAGGCACGGCAATTATTCACGATTGGCGGGAGAAGTGCCAGATTACCGCCTGCACTGCGTGGCATGAAAATGATGTGTTGCCAATCCAAACTGCGGCGGGGCTGACCAAAACCATGGCACCCCGTGACGATGTGACTACTCGCACCTACGAGATTGACCGCCCTGTGTCGGACGTACACGACTATTACCGCAATTTTTGTACCGCTGTGGACGGCAAGGCACAGTCTTTCGTCCAGCACGACCAGCTAATGCGAACTCTTCGCCTGATTGAACTGAGCTTTGAAAGCCACGCCAAGGGTGAGGTGCTGAAGTTTGAGATGAAGATATAGAGGGGCTGAAGATTGAAGAATTAAGAATTAAGAATGAAGAATTGATGTAAATTTGCTACGCAAATTATTTTATTGAAAAGGGCAAAGAGCAATTTCACCACGAAATACACGAACATACACGAAAAACAGACCGCACGATTCTGTAATTCCCCTGACCCGGGCGGAAGGGGTGGATTGCGGTGGTTTTCCGCAAGATGGGGTAGGTGCGAAACAGACGGCATAACCACACCCCACCTCCCGCCCGAATG
>WQSD01000108.1 GCA_009788105.1 Oscillospiraceae bacterium
CTGAACATTTCCCCTTTCATCAAGTGGATTCCGGGAGGCGACACCATGAACTTCTCCACCACTCACGCCTCAGGCTCCACCTCACAGGCGGCGAACATTATGGAGGCGGTGGAGTGCGGTTCGGGGCTTTTGCTCATTGACGAGGACAGAAGTGCCACTAACTTTATGATTCGTGACAGCCGCATGAAACAGCTTATCGCCAAAGAGCCGATTACCCCCTTCACCGACCGAGTGCAGGAGCTTGCGACAAACGGGGTGTCTACCATCCTTGTTATCGGGGGAAGTGGGGAGTATCTGGCGGTTGCGGACAAAGTGTACATGATGGACGAATTTCGCATCAGCGACGTGAGCGGCAAGGCGAAAATCATTGCCCCGACTATGGATGAACTCCCAACCAAAGGAGAATGGGCGACCACCCGCAGAATGCAAAGCGGAGGTTTCACTTCTTTCCCGGCCGGTTCAGGCACGGAGAGGTTGGAAGTGTCCGACACGGGCTTCATCATCGTGGGTGACGAGAAGATTGACATTCGTGCGTTGCACAATATCGCCACTCCCGCCCAGGTGGACGCCCTCGCCCTAATGTTGCGGCACATGATGCAGCACACCGAAGGCGACACCAGCGAAATGGTGCGAATGGCAATGGAAAAGCGAGGGTTCGAGGTAATTCCATCAGACAAACCCATTGACGTGACCGCCAAAATTACAGCCCTCTACGCAAAAATCGCGGTCGAGGGCTTGGATGTGGTGGACACAGGATTTTTCGTCACCATGGAGCGATTTCTCGACCTACCACGCCAGATAGAGCTTCGTGCGGCGATAAATCGTATGCGGTATGTGACTTGGGAGGGTGTGTAACTATAAACGAACAGCCATCAGCCTTGGAGAACCAAGGTCGATGGCTGGTTGTTTCGCTACAATTATCCCTGTGTTATCAACCCATACTCCCCATCTGCGCGAGTATACACAACATTCACTTGCCCGGTGGTGTCATCTTCAAACACGAAAAAGCTGTGACCCAGCAAGTTCATTTGCAAAATCGCCTCTTGCGCTGACATGGGCTTGAACGAAAATGACTTTGTGCGGATTTTGAACTCGTCCTGTTCGTCAATTTCATCTGCCACGGTTGGAGCAGGTTCAGCAACAAAAGCGTTGTCGCGCAATCGTTTGCTTAGCTTTGTCTTGTTCTTGCGAATTTGCCGTTCAATGGCGTCAAGGCAACGGTCAAGAGAGGTTAAAAAGGCGTCACTTGATTGCTCGCTACGGAAAATCGTTCCCGCATCAACAATCGTAACTTCGACTACCTCAAAGTTGCGTTTTGTCAGTAGTTTCAAAGAAACATTTGCCCCATCAGCAAAATATTTCTCCATACGCTCCAGCTTTTTCTCCGCAAATTCACGGAAATCTCCCGGCACGGTCAGTTGTCTTCCGGTGTAATTGACTTTCATTGTTTTGTCCTCCAAATGTATTTTTAGCATAACGGCGCCGGCGAGTGAATCGCTCTGACGGCGTAAAACTATCCTAAGAACATTATACCATATATTTTCACAAAAATAAAGAGTTTTTGTCATAAAAATTTGAATTTTTGGTAAAAATATTTTTTCAAAAATTATTTTCGCAAAATATCTTTACAAAACATAAATAATATGATATACTGAAACAATTGTTCTGCGAATTTCACAAAATGGGGGCATTATGAGCCAATACAAACTAACATCGCCATTCGCACCATCAGGCGACCAGCCAAAGGCAATTGCCGAGCTTGTGCAAGGCATTAACAGCGGTCTGCGAGAGCAGGTTCTGTTAGGGGTGACAGGGTCGGGAAAGACATACACCATGGCGAATGTTATCGCCCAGACGGGGCGGCCTGCCCTTGTGCTGGCACACAACAAAACCCTTGCCGCCCAGCTTTGCTCCGAGTTTCGGGAGCTTTTTCCGGGCAATGCGGTTGAATATTTTGTGTCCTACTACGACTACTATCAACCGGAGGCGTACATTCCCGGGCGGGATATGTACATCGAAAAGGATTCTGCCATCAACGAAGAGATTGAGAAGCTCCGCCACAGTGCCACAAGCGCGCTGTTCGAGCGACGGGACGTGATTATCGTGTCCAGCGTGTCCTGTATCTACTCCCTCGGCGACCCTGCGGAGTATCAAAATCAGTCTATCGGCATTCGCTTGAATGCCACCATGGAGCGGGACGAGCTTATTGAAAAGCTGGTCGCTATCCGTTATGAGCGGAACGATATTGCCTTTGAGCGGAGTAACTTTCGTGTCCGTGGTGATACTGTGGAGATTTACCCGGCTGGCTTTGATAAGCGGGCAATTCGTGTAGAATTTTTCGGGGATGTAGTTGACCGTATTTCCCAAGTTGATACCCTGACAGGGGAACTGCTTGAGAACATGAAATACGCTGCTATTTTTCCTGCTACTCACTTTGCTATTTCAGATGAAAGCACCCAGGCAGCCTTGAAAGACATTGAGGATGAGCTTGAGGAGCGTATCACCTATTTTGAAGAGGAAGGCAAGCTAATTGAGGCACAGCGAATCGCCGAGCGGACTCGCTACGACATGGAAATGATACGCGAAGTGGGCTTTTGCAGCGGGATTGAGAACTACTCCCGTGTTTTCGCACGCCGTCCTGCCGGGTCGGTGCCTCATACCCTGCTTGATTATTTCCCAAAGGATTTTTTGCTGTTTGTGGACGAAAGTCACGTGACTATCCCCCAAGTGCGGGGCATGGGTGGCGGCGACCGCGCCCGTAAGATGAACCTTGTGGACTATGGCTTCCGTCTGCCAAGTGCGCTTGATAATCGCCCCCTAAACGTGGACGAATTTTACAACAAACTGGGTCAGATTGTCTACGTGAGTGCCACCCCTGCCAAACATGAAATGGAGCGGGCGGGGCAAATTGTGGAGCAGGTTGTTCGCCCCACAGGGCTTGTTGACCCGGAGATTGACATTCGCCCTGTTGCCGACCAAGTGGGCGACCTTATCGGGGAGATTTTCCAGCGTGTGGCGGCGAAAGAGCGAGTTCTTGTCACCACCCTCACCACAAATATGGCAGAGGACTTGACCGAATTTTTGGAGCTGAACCAAATCAAGGTGAAGTACCTGCACCACAAGGTTCACACCATGGAGCGGACGGAAATCCTCCGTGACCTGCGGGCAGGGAAGTTTGACGTGCTAATCGGAATTAACCTGCTCCGCGAGGGGCTTGACCTGCCGGAGGTGTCCCTTGTCGCCATCCTTGACGCTGACAAAGAGGGTTTGTTCCGCTCGGAAACGTCGCTGATACAAACAATCGGGCGTGCGGCGCGGAACGTGAACGGGCGTGTCATCATGTACGCCGACAAAATCACCCGCAGTATGCAGGCGGCAATTGACGAAACCAACCGTCGCCGTGCCAAACAAATCGCCCACAACGAAGAGCATGGTATCGTTCCTCGAAGTGTGGAAAAATCCATCCGTGAGCTGATTGACAACACTCCACGTGAAGAAAAATCCAATAAAAAGAAAAAATCGGTTATCCCAAATTCGGACAAGCACAGCGTGCTGTCACGTGAGGAGATAACCGAGAAAATCGAAAAGCTGACCCGCGAGATGAAAGAGTTTTCGTCCCTCTTAGAGTTTGAGCGTGCGGCGGTGCTACGTGACGAGATAGAGGAGCTTAAAAGGGCAGTTGAGTGAAAAGTGTCGAGGGTGCGGAGT
Source organism: Oscillospiraceae bacterium (assembly GCA_009788105.1). Lineage (GTDB taxonomy): Bacteria > Bacillota > Clostridia > Oscillospirales > CAG-272 > WQSD01. Next base: position 3,709 of record WQSD01000108.1, read on the forward strand.
GGAGTAAAAAACACCTGCCGCACCATCATGTAGGGGTCGCACTCCATTAGAACATAATGCAATGATTCAGCTTTTTATTGTCATTGCAATTCCAAAGGCGGAACGTCGGGGACGCTGTTCCCTACATTTGTTCAACTGCATCCTGTGTAGGGGACGACGCCCTCGGCGTCCCGCCTTTTGGGATAGCATTAACATTTTTGTTTCGTTACTCTATTGCGGACTTGACTTGTAATCTCATCAAATATTGAAGTATCATGGGATTGCGGGTCAAGCCCGCAATGACAATGTTTTTACTACGCCGTATGACAACAAAGACAGTTATTTTCGTTACAACCTTAATGACGATGCCGTGGTGCAAAAACTACTCCCCGGTCAAAAAGTTCATGGCGCGCTCGATTGCGTCCTTTTTGTTGCCCCACTCTGTACCATCGCTACGATAGTCAAACATTTTGCAATATCCGCTTACATCTTCGCGAAGAGAGTCGAAATAGCCAAGCATAATCTTTTCAATTGTAGAGTAAAATTCGCCAAAGTGGTTCTTACGTAGCTCCTCACGCCCTGCGGCGGCATATCGAGCAAAATGTGGCAGGCATATCATAGACTGGGCAGGTATGCGTTTTTTGCGAAATTCATCGTCATTTATATACATCCATGCGGCGGTGTTCATCATTTTGCCGAAATGAAAGTTGGTTTTGTCGCAAACATAGCAACTTTCAGCCTGACGCTGAATGGTTTTCTCTGCTCCTGCTCCTTTAGGCTGAACAAGGGCGGCAAGTCCGCCGCTGACTTGCTTTCGCACCACATCAAGATGGGTTTCAAGCATTAGCCCAACGGTTAGTCGGTTTTTGTCACGGTACGCAAGAATGGCATCGTTATGCTTACGGCAAAAGCCCTTTTTGTTGGTTTCCAACCGAATGGTCGGCTCCATTGCCGGTCCTTCACCAAGCAGATTGCCAAGCTCTTTTTGCAGCAAATTTTCTGCCAACAGGCAGAAGGGGCAGGTAGGGCGTTCTGCCTCTGCCGCTTGGTCAAAAGCGGCGTTGATTGGTATGGTGTAAATAGTTTCTGGCATAGGTGATACTCCTTATTCATTTTAGTGTTATTCTGCTTAGAGCGTGTCGACACAAAGTAAAAAGAGCGAATTTTGAGATGTTTTTTCGCCAATCTAGGCGTGAGGAGGGCGAATATCGGGAATATTTAACCGACGAACAACGACGAGTGGCGAAAAAATAGCCAAAATCTCG
>WQSD01000109.1 GCA_009788105.1 Oscillospiraceae bacterium
TACACAGGGTGCAGTTGAACAAATGTAGGGGAGGTTGCCCCCGACGTCCCGCAACTTAGGGTTATCGCAGAATATAAAATCTTCAAAAAACGCTTAATTTTGCTTGTGTATTTGTCAATGTTTTTGTTTCGACACAACCTTAATGACGTTTCGTGAGTTTGGCTTATGACGATAACATTTATTTCGATACAACCTTAATGACATTATAGCACACATATCTAAATAATGCTATAGTTTTTCGCTATGTGGTAAAAATATGTGGGTAAGAGGGAGGATTGTTCGTGTAAGTTTTGTTGTTTGTAGCATTTTTGCAATTTTTTTCGCAATTATCGCAAATGTTTCTGATTTATATGTTGATTTATTTCTTGTTTTGTGATATACTATTTGAATGAAAAAACATCTAAAATGGCTGGCAATCCCTATTGTGTTGGTGTTATTGGTATTTGCAATAAGCCAAATCGACAGGGAAGAGCTAGTGCGGAGTGTGCAGCAAATCCCGTGGTGGTTGCTCCCCGCACTTTTCACTTTTCAAATTGTTACGCAACTTTTCGTAAACCTTCAATGGTTTTATATATCAAAACTTACAGGGGCAAGGCTATCCTTTGGGCAAATGTTTCGTATTAACTGTCATGGTATTGTCTACGATTCTGTCACTCCCGGGCTGAAAGTAGGCGGCGAGATTTCTCGTGCCATGCGTATTCGCGAAACTGGCGAAGTGTCGGGGGACAAGGCCGCCGCAATGGTAGCATTGCAAAAGCTCTTTTTTATTGCAACGCAATATATGGTCTTGTTAGTGGCAGGAGGACAACTTCACATCGCACTTTATTTGCTTGCGTTGCCCCTTTTGGGAGCAATTGTGGTGGTGTTTTTCATTCCGGACATAATTCACGCAAAAATGACCCGAATGAAGCAACCCAAAAGACGGCTAATAATGCGCGTTCATCGTATTATTCTGGCACTTCTTGACCAAATGAACAGTCTGCGATGCAACAAAAAGGGGCTGATTAACCTTACCTTGCTCTCGATTTTTATATGGCTTTTGTACCCTGCGAAATTATATTTGCTGGCAATGTTTTTCTCGCCGACAATCACGATTTTTCAAATCACAGCCATCACATTTACTGCGTATATCATCGCCACTTTGCCTCTTTTTCCGGGCGGACTTGGTGGCTTTGAGGGAACTATGACCGCGCTTTTGGTGTCTGCCGGATATGTGGTTAGTGATGCGGCGGCGGCAACTATTGTCTTTCGCTTTGTTACCTTTTGGTTTTTGCTCCTGTTCAGCCTTTTCTGCATTGGAGTGTATAAAATCATAGATTTTCGGAAAAAACGAGGATTATAAGAGGATTATAAATAGAAGTGTAAATATATAAATAAAGAAAGTTTAGATATGCTGTAACTTTCATGGGTATTTTTTTTGCCAAAATTCGCATACTAAGCTCATGTTTACACTTGTGATACGAACCACGATATTATATATTCTGCTTATTGGTGGACTGCGTTTTATGGGCAAACGGCAAGTAGGAGAGATGCGAGTGTCCGAGCTGGTGGTCACTCTCTTGTTATCCGAAATCGCCGCATTGCCCATTTCAGACAGCAATATTCCCTTTGCCTTTGCAGTCATTCCTGTATTCCTTTTGCTGTCATTCGAGGTGATTGTGCCATTTTTCACAAGTCGTCACAGTCGTTTGAACAAGATTATTTCAGGTGCACCCAGTCTGCTTATCAAAAAGGGAAAACTTGACCAAAAAGAGTTGTCAAAGCTCCGCCTGAGTGTTGAAGAATTGCTGTGCGAACTGCGACTTAAAAACATTAGCGATATTGCTGATGTTGAGTATGCGATTTTGGAGCAAAATGGACAAATGTCGGTGTTCCCAAAGGCCGGCATGACTCCTGTGACCCTTGATGACATGAAACTTGAGCCGCAAAAACATGGTTTTGCTCACCCTATTGTGGTGTGTGGTTCCCTTAATGAAGTGAATTTGCGTTTGATGAACAAAAGTCGCCATTGGTTAGATGGCGAGTTGACAAAAAAAGAGGCGAAAATTGATGAAGTTTTGCTTTTCACCCTTGACGATAGTGGAAACACTACACTGATTTTGAAGGAGTAATTTATGCGTTCATTTGTTGCGGCAATTATTATTTTATGCCTGTTGACGATTGCTATTATCGCCGATGTTACCTATGCCAGCCGTGCCATGAACCGCATGGAAGCGGCTGTATATGCCACCCCGGAGGTGGAGGATTTCGATTCGTGGAAGCGTGAAGATGTACTTGCCCGAATTGACGAAATAGAAGAAATATGGCAGGATTGCAGAGATATTATTGCCATAGCGGTGAACACCCAATATATTTTTGCAATAGAATTAGCACTTGAGAACATGAGAAACAACGCCAGGGCAGAGGACGGCGACAATTATGGAGTATCCCGCGGGGCGTTGCTGTTGGGTATTGACACAGTTCGCAAGTTAGAAGGGGTCAGCTGGCGGGGGATATTGTAAATATCTTGGGGCGTTGCCCCAAACCCCACTTAGGAACTTTTTGAAAAAAGTTCCTAAGAACCTCAAAAACTTTGGTATAAAAGCACTTTGTGCTTTTATGAGAAGAAGTTTTTAGTCAAGTTTTTTACAAAAAACTTGTGCGGTGTGGGCGCATAGCCCACGACCTTGACCTTTTTCTTCACACTGACCTTTTTCGTAGCAAAGTTGCAACATATGTAGGGCGGAAATTTTCCGCCCTTGGAGATATACTTGGAGCTTTCCAAGATTATGCTCACATTTTTAATAATGCCTATTGTTTCTGTTGGTTGTTGCATTATGACGACGGCGAGGGATTAGCACTGCAAGCAGTGTAATCACAGCAGCCGCAATCACAAGACCAATAATAACAGCCCACATAGTGCCCGTGGTTCTTTCGGCAGTTGTACGCGTATTAGAACGTGTAACATTTGCACGAGTGTTATCTCGGTCAAAAACTCTTTCTACAGCGTTTTCGGCACGGTTTACTCCACGCTCAACGCCACGACCAATACGGCCAGCAGAGTTTTCAAGGCTACGCCCCTCTTTGTTACGCAAATGACGACCTTCGTCGCCAATAATGCCGGGGCGGTCGCCTACTGCACCATCAACTACACGACCATGATTAACACGGCGGTTGTCTGCACGATAGGCACGATCCATGCCTCCGCGGTTGTATGCACCTTCACGGTGTACACGGTTGCCGGCGGCACGGGTGTTACGATTTACTGTAGCACGAGAGATAATACCATCGCCATCATCGCAATAGCCATCATAGCAGTCAGAAACCGCCGCGGTTGCAACAGTATCTTCAGCTGGTTGCTCAGGTTCTACAGGAGCCTGTTCATCATTGTCACGCCCAAGAATACGGTCAAGAATCGAAGGTTTCTTCTCTGTGTTTTCTTCTACGTTTACTTGGGGTTCTGCTGGTTGTTCAGCCTTAGGTGGTTTAGTTTCGCTGTTTTCGCTCTCGGTAATAGGAGCGCGAACTTGCTCAGACGCACCAAAGCTCACCATGCCAAAGACAGAGATGAACATTAGTGCCGCCAAAGATAAGCAAACAGCAATTTTTGCTTTTCTATTCATTAGAATTATTGTCCTTTCAATTAAACAAATAAACAAAATTTAAGGGTGAATTATCTGTTATGGCTTAAAGCCACTACAGATAAAGTCAATCCTAATCTATTTTTGCGGCAACTATCGTCACCACTAAGCTATGTTGCCAGTGGCGACTTCGCTCACAGATATTATCTTCAGCTACTCGGTTTTTTATGTCACACAAATCATAGAATAAATGGGTACATATGGAAAGTAAAAGATTTATCAAAAACGACAACGGGTTTGAATGTGCAAACTGCGGTGTAAAAGTTGAACCACTTGGGTACAGTTCGCGAAATCATTGCCCCAAGTGTTTATTCTCGGTTCATCTTGATGTGAATCCGGGCGACCGAAATGCCGACTGCGGCGGACTGATGAAGCCGGAGCGAGTGGAGCTTTGCCCACGCGATGAGTATATAATAGTACACAAATGCACCCATTGTGGTGCTGTTCGCCGTAACAAAGCCGCTCATAGGGCGACAAAACAGCCTGATGATTTGAGATTACTTATTAGATTGACGGCAATAGTATGAGTGTGCCCTCTATCTCGGTGGACATAATTGCGATTTTTCTGTAAAATTCCTTGATTTTTTGGCAAAAACTTGACAATAATCAATTTTGATGATATAATGTCCTTGTGAATATAATGAGATAGAAAATCTTCGGGGAGGGTGTAATGGCAAAGCGAGCGTTTGATGAAATCAAAGCTATAGAAGTTGTAGCGGCAGAAATTATAAGCACGGCACAGCAAACAGTCGGCGAAACATTACGTCAAGCGGAACTGGAGGCGGAATCTTACGGCAAACAAGCAATATTACAGGCACAAACTGCGAAACAGCAGGCGTTGCAATCTGCAAAAGAGCAGGCAAATGCGGCGACCACAGTGCATCAGCGCGAAACCGAGGAAGTGTGCGCCATGCTACACAGGCAACTGCAACAAAAACGCGAACAAGCTGTACAGGCTGTCTTTGATATGATAATTTAACTACCGAACGAAAGGATGACCGTAGATGGCAATAGTAAAAATGGATAAAATCTCGGTCATTGGACTGAGTACACAGCGTGCCGACGTGCTTTCTGAATTGCAAAAGATTGGCAGAATGGAGATTGTCGCTCCCGAAAAAGATAAAGAACTGCAATTCGTAGACAATGGGGCGATAATCGCAGAACTTGACGGGCAAATGGCACAGCTTGAACGAGCAATCGAGGCACTGCAAACCCATGTGCCGCAAAAAGGCGGAATGCTGTCCACTCGCAGGCAAGTGACAGGGGAAGAGCTTGGAGCTATCGTCACCCGCCGTGAAGAGCTGTTGTCGCAAGCAGGTGCAATCATC
>WQSD01000110.1 GCA_009788105.1 Oscillospiraceae bacterium
CAAGAACAAGTGCGTTGTGAGTCATGGCAAGGAAAATCAGCCCCGCCGCTCCGAAAAATCCTATAATCCCACCACGAGCAAGGTCACGATGTCCCTCGTTCTCTCGCATAAGGTTTGGTGCAACGGCAAGGGGGATTATTATCCCGCCGAAAGCTGATAGTATCTGTGCGGTAAATGGAAGCAATTCCCCTCTCTCCCCGGACAACATAGCAGAAAAATCATAGCTGTGTGCGGACAAGGCAATGATAACAGCCACCACCAGTGCCACCACTACAAGCACTAACACCGCCAGTCGACCCATGACCTCTGCTCCCTTGGTGGCAAGGTACAAAGCCGCTACGGCTAACAGTGCCGCTATCAGAAATGGGGAGGTGCGGGGCAAAGCGTACAGCACCGCCTCCCCTACAAACTCCCTTGTGGCGGCAGCTGCCACAAAAACAGCATACACCGACAGCAAAAGTAACACCACAGCGGCGAAAAAACTTCTTTTCTGCCCCAAAATTGTGAAAAAATCCATGCCAGGATGGCGTTTATACAGCTGTGCAAACGCAAGAATTATCACCAGCCCAAAAAGAGAAGAGAGTATGGCAATGGCGTATGACACCCCATCGTTTGCCCTTGGCGGATTCCTCAGCAAACTGCCCAACATGAACACCGCAACAAAAGCGGTGACATAATTTTTTCCGGATTTTATATTCACGCCTCACCTCGGCTTTCTCGTCGCACGGACAGTCGCACTTCCACTTTGTCATTTGTGACTTCACCAAGTTTTTCGATAATCTGGCTTTTCACTTGCTTTTCCATGCTGTCTTGATATTCAGAAGAAGAGCCGGTTAGATGAATGTGCAGCACGCCATTTTTTCGGCGGGTGGTGGCAAAGTAAAAATCAATTGTTACATCAGGGTTGCGGAATGTGAGAGCAGCGTGGGTGAACTCGCCGTATGCCATTTGGGCATAAGGTGCGTCATCTTTTCCGTACGTCTTTGTAAGTCGCCCATCCTCTATCAAAGCAACCCCCTTTGGCAGGGCGGCAAGGAGAACTTCTTCCCCTCCCATAAGGTCACGATGCACCTGATACACCCGCTTTTGTGGCAACAATCGCTTCACGTGAAGGTTACTCATAACATCTTGGTTGTCTTCTTCCTCTTCTTCCGACTGTAACAGTTCCTCGGCTGTATCTTTAGTGGACACAGCCACCACGGCAAGGGGAGAATATTTTGGCAACCCCATCCACAGGTCGATAATATCAGCGATACCCTGGCGGGCAATGTCACGGCTTAGCAAAATCAACTCGCAATGCCCAAGGTGGAGCTTGTCCCCGCTTTCCCACTCGATTTTCGCAAGGGCTTCGGGTATGGTTGCCCCCTCTTTTGTAATGGCTTGGGGAACAACATTTCCCTCAAGCGCACCCCCCTCTATGCGAGTAAGCTCGGCGGTGACGCGATATTTCTCGTCCTCGCCCTGGTCAATGGCAACCCCGGCAACAATGACCAATTTGTCAATGCCATGGTCGAAAATATCGCAGGAAGTGAAGATAACAAATGCGAAAATAACCCCCAGACACCCAGCAAATATCCGTTTTTTCATCTCTTACCTCCTTACCTTATCCCGTGCATAGGGCGGTCGTCCTTTCATTTTCCACATGGGCATACGCAAAATTCCGTCGCCCTTTTCCCAACTGGCGTGCCATTGTCCAAGGCTTTTTAGGGAGCATATTTGCACCAAAATCACAGTAAACACAACGAAAAATCCAATCAGCCCAAAGATTGCGGCGGCGATAATGCTAACAAAGCGGAAAATCAAAATAGGGGTGGACAGGTGTGGCACAAGCAGTCCTGTCATCACGGCAAAAGCAGTGATAATCAGCATGGGTGCGCTGATTATGCCGGCAATTACCGCCGCCTCTCCCATAACAATGCCACCAAGCAGACCCATGGATTGTCCGATTTTGTTTGACGCCCGCATCCCTGTTTCTTTCAAGATTTCAAATAGTACCAGCATTATCAGGCATTCCACCACTGTGGGGAATGGCACGTCGTTTGTGGTGGCGATAAGCATATGCACTATCTGGGAGGGTATCATTTCGGGATGAAATGTGAGCAGAGCCACATACACCGCAGGCAGGCTGAACGCAAGGAAGAAAGCGACATATCTTAGTATCCGCCCACAGGAGGCATAGTAAAAGTTCAAGTAATAGTCATCAGGTGACTGAAAATTTTCTTCAAAAGTATACGGAGCGGTTATTACCATACAACTGCCGTCCACCACGATAATAATTCGCCCCTCAAGTATGCGACTGGCGGCAACGTCAGGTTTTTCGGTGCTGCCAATAGTCTTAAACGGCGACAACGGGCTGTCTTTGATGCACTCGATAAGATAGTTCGCGTCCAAAATCCCGTCAGTGTTGACCCCCTCAAGGCGAGCTTTTACATCCTCGAGAATGCTTGCGTCCACAAGAGAATCAAGATAGCATATGGCGACCTTTGTGTTGGTACGAGTGCCAATTTTCATGGTGTCCACTTTGTAATCACTGGTGACAAGTCGCTTGCCAAGCAGAGAAAGGTTCGCCATCAAGCCCTCTACAAAGCCCTCGCGAGGACCAAGGAGGGCTTTTTCGGTGTCAGGCTCGCCTACGCCACGGGCACTAAAGCCCTTGCTGTTCACCACAAGAGCATGAGAATACCCCTCGGCGAACAGCAGGGTGTCGCCGTACATGACAGAGTCAACAAGGCTTGCAATGTCGCTTTCTTCCTCCGATTCGCATACCTCAATAAGGCTGTCAAGCCGCTCCACCTGCCCCCGAAAATTCTTTGCCGCACGGATAACGCTGTCGTTTATCAGCATTCCGTTTGTCATCCCGTCAAGAAAAACAATGCAGCAGTCCAGATTATTGTGTATATTTTTCACTCGGCGAAACTTTGCCGTTCCCATGCCGCCAAGAATGTCTTTGAACTGGGCGATGTTGTCCTCCAGGGTGGCAGAAACCGCCATTCCGCTGTAGTCCACAACCCCACGATTGTCTACGCTGGGCATATATTGCTCCTAAATTTTTATGTAATTAGCATTTCACGGATATGGGATTTTATGCGGTTTTTGGCGAAAAGTGATAGGAGGAGGGTGAAGAGTGGAGTTTGGAGGGTGAAAAGTGGAGTTGAATGGTCAAGGACAAAGAGCAATTTCACCACCCCGCATCAAGTGCGGGGCAGGCTGACACGAAAACGCACGAACAAATCCGCACAGCACCCGTAGGGGACGACGCCCTCGGCGTCCCGCCGAACGGCACAGACAAAACACCCGTCTTGGCAGAAAAACACTGCCAATCCACCCTCTTTGAAAAAGAGGGCAAAGGTCAAGGGCATTCACCACCCCTACAGAACACCCCCCGCACCCCACGTCCTCGTTGTAGGGGCGGGTTTCCATGCCCGCCCGCAATATACCGCTGAACCACCCCCGCCTACGGCGACCCCTCCACGGGAGGGGATTAAGGTCAAGGGCAACACCCGCATCTCATCCCCCTCAAAAAAATTTCAACAAATTTCGCAAAACCTATTGACATTTTGCGGAGAATGGGGGTATAATAATAGTATACTCAAATAACTACAAAATCGTCCAATCTTTGCGGTCTGTTTTTCGCCACTGGCAGTTGGTCGTCGGTTAAATATTCCCGATATTCGCCCTCCTCCCGCCTTAATTGGCAAAAAACATCCTCGCAAATCTTAGGCTGATTTTGCAGTCATTTGAGTATATCAAACTTTTAGAAGGTGAAAAAATGAAGAAAAATATTTCCATTTTGTTGGTTGTGTTTATGCTTGTGATGGCTGGTGTTGCCATGGTCGGATGTGGCGACACAAACGGAGAAACCAACCGCCCGCCCGAACCTACGGTTCCCGAAACTGTGGCACAATACTTCGAGTTCCGTGCCGTCGCCGGTGGCATCGAAATCACAAACTTCAGCGGTACAGCAATTCGTGTGAACATCCCCGCACAAATCGAGGACGTTGATGTGGTAAGGATAGGCACGAGCGCATTCGAGGGGGCAGGCATTCTGGAAGTATTCATGCCTGCAAGCGTAAGAACCATTGGAAATCGCGCTTTTTATGGCAACCCTGGTTTAGTAAATGTTCATTTGCACGAAGGAATTACGGAAATTGGCAATAATGCTTTCGCTGGCACAGGGTTGACCAGTGTAGAAATACCTGACGGCGTGACTACTGTTAGCGATGGGACTTTTGCTGACACACAGCTGACAAGCGTAGTGATACCTGATAGCGTGACTGCTATTGGCAGAGATGCTTTCCGTGACACAGCACTGACAAATGTAGCGATACCTGATAATGTGACTACCATTGGCATTGGTGCGTTCGCTAACACCGCATTGACAAGCGTGGTGATTCCTGATAGTGTGACTGCTATTGGATGGAGTGCTTTCCGCGACACAGCATTGACGAGTGTAACAATAGGCAATGGCGTGACTTCAATTGGCGAACACGCTTTTCGTGACACAAGGCTGACAAGCGTTGTTATACCAGATAGCGTGACTACCATTGGTAGCACTGCTTTTGCCGGCACAGCGTTGACGAGCGTGAGAATAGGCAATGGCGTGACTACTATTGGCAGATATGCTTTCGGCAATGAAAATGCAGCTATAACCATAACAATCGGAAACCAAACGCATACCAGTCAAGCTGGTCAGTCGTGGCCGGATTGGAATGGATGGCGTCGTTCGTAATAAGGTGACGCCTTCTATCTCGTGGAAACATGATTGACCACAATAGAGTTGTATCGAAACAAATTTATCGTTTTAATTCAAGCTCTCGGAACGTCATTGCGAGGCATGATTTTCGCCGAAGCAATCCATTAGGTGAGCGTTTTGTTAAGCGAAATCCGCCCGCCACGAAATGGATTGCTTCGG
>WQSD01000111.1 GCA_009788105.1 Oscillospiraceae bacterium
GCATTGTTTGGCGGTACGAAATCACCGGCGGGGCGGTTATGGTGCAGCTTGGGCAGGCGGTACAGCCTGGGCAACTGTTAGTCAGCGGAATTGTGGAAAACGAGGTGGACGGTATTGTCCATCTTGGGGCGGCGCGAGGGCAGGTGTTCGCCGAAACACGGCGGGAGCTTGAAGTGGTCGTGCCATTTAACAGCGAAGTGCGGGAAGAAGAGGAGGAAATCCTCCGCCGCCGCTCCTACAATATTTTTGGGCGGGAGCTTCACTTTAATCGCCGCGGGAAGGAAGAGGGAAAAGAGCATGAAATCGTTCACCGCAGTACCCGCCTGACCTTGTTTTCTTTCATCGAGCTACCCATATGGGTCAGCGAGGAAGTGGCGGTGGTGTATGCAAGCACCCCTGTCACCCTAACAGAAGAAGAGGCACGCAGTGTTGCCGTAACCCTTGTCACCGAACGGCTGGCGGAAGAGTGGGCAGGGGCGGAAATCCTTGAGTTGGTGCGGGAAGAAATAGTCTGCGAGCAGGGTGTCACCCTCCGCTACATGGTGGTGGCAATGGAGGACATTGCAAGGTGGCAACCGTTGGACATTTTGGAGGAGCAGGGGGGAGAAGAAACGGAAACTCCTGCGGATTGATGCTGTGCAGATAAAGGTCAAGGTCGTGGGCTATGCGCCCACACCGCACAAGTTTTTTGTAAAAAACTTGACTAAAAACTTTGGTACAAAAGCATGAAATGCTTTTGTACCAAAGTTTTTAGGGTTCTTAGCCCCTTTTTGCAAAAAGGGGCTAAGTGGGGTTTGGGGCAACGCCCCAAGGTGTTTAGAGATTTATTGAAAAATCTATTGAAATCGCCCTATCGCCACCCTGTCGTTGCCCCCATAATCCTTGTGAATTTCGCAGGTCATGCCCCGCTCAGCGCACAACTTTCGCAGGTCGTTGCCCTGGTGATAGCCAATTTCAAAGACGAAATGACCACCAGGGGCAAGAAAAGGGGGGTAGGTGTCTAATATCATACGGTAAAAATCCAATCCGTCCGCCCCGCCATCGAAAGCGGTTGTCGGCTCGGCGTGGTTTTCGGGGGGCATGTCTGCCATGTCAGCGGTGCGAAGATATGGCGGGTTAGAGGCGATAATATCAAAGCTACCACCCGGTTGCTCCAGCCACTTGGTTGTGAACACATCAGCATTATACACGGAAATCCGCTCTGCCACTCCGTTCCGTTCGGCGTTTCGCAAAGTCAGTTCCACCGCATGGGGGTTTATGTCTGCGGACACAGCGGTAGTGCCTGTGGTGTTGCACAGAGAGGAGATTCCCACACACCCACTACCACAGCACAGGTCAAGTATCCGTCCTCCCCGGGGGCAAAGACGGATGATGTGGTCAACCACCCGCTCGGTGTCAAAGCGGGGAGCAAAGACATAGGGGGAGGGGTGGTATATTTCTCGGTAAAAATGGTTGTCGGTCATGTGTTCACTCATACTCAATATCACTTGCCCTTACAGTAAAATAGGCATTCCCGCCGGTTTGCGAAAACATCACATGAAATTCGTAGCCGCCTTGGCAAGGATAAATCTCTTCATATAGCCACCACGCACCCTCAAGAGGCACTTCTTGCTCTAATATGGTGGCGTTTTTGAAAATGATTTTAGTTATTTCACTGCCTTCGTCATAATCAAATTCTAAAACAACATCATCGCCGACTTTCTTACAGGATTGCACAATTCTATCATGAAAAAAGAGTTTTTTCATAAAAGCAGGAGGGCTATCGCCAAAGTTTTTTTGAAATTCTTTGTCGTAGTTTTTTTCCACCATTTCGATGGCGTTATCGTTCATTTTGCCAAAGGCTACTATTTGTTTCTTCACCTCTGCGGTGGCTTTTCCAAGGGCTAAAATTCGCATATCCGCAACCTGATTTGCAATGTTTGTCGGCAACTTTTCTTTGAGTTCCTGCAGGTCCATATGATACATAACCTTGAAATCTTTCTTTGCCTTTTCAGGGTCAAATGGCGGTGGCGGTGTCCAGTTTTTTCGTGCCTCTGCCACTTCGACAAGCCATGCTTTGTTGTGTGCTTTTATATCTTCGGGAGTTAATGAAAGCCTTTGAACAATAAAATCAGGAATGTCGGCAACCCCCTCTTCCGGGTAAATATCTTCAAACTTCACTTCACTCATTTCTTTTTGCTGTTTTAGGAACGCTTTTTCTTTTCGGGCATATAGAGTGGTGAAATATTCTTCGGAAAATGTTTCGGCTTGTTTTGATGAACCAAGGTTAAAATGCAAATGTGTGTGTTGGCAAAGGACTTGCCATTCTTTAGTAAAATACTTCACCCCTTCCTCCCCAACAGCCCCGACATATCATACATTCCCGCAGGTTGCCCTGCCACGAATTTCGCCGCCAGCAGCGCCCCCTCGGCGAACAGTCGGCGGGAGTGGGCTTGGTGGCGTAGAGTGATGGTCTGCGAGGGAGTGGACACCAGCACTTGGTGGTCGCCGATAACTCCGCCCATTCGCAGGGCGTGAACGCCGATTTCGTTTTCCTCCCGCTTGCATTGTCCGCTTCGCCCGTGAACGGGGACAAGCTCCGGGCGAGCCGCACGAACAGCGTCGCACAGCATTAGGGCTGTGCCGCTGGGGGCGTCTAATTTGTTGTTGTGGTGGATTTCCACTATCTCAATGTCCGCGCCGGTCATCACTTCTGCCGTCCGCCGAGCAAGCTCGCACAAGAGTGCTACCCCAAGGGAGGTGTTCCCGGACACAAACAGGGGAACGGATTTTGCGGTTTCTTTAATCAGGGCAGTTTCCTGCATTGTATGCCCGGTGGTGGCGATAACAGCGGGGATATTGTGCCGCTTCGCAAAGGCACACACCTCCGTCGCCGCGCTGTGGTGGGAGCAGTCCACCAGCACCGCCCCTTCGGGGATAACGGTGTCAAGGCTGGTATGCTCTGCCTGTCCGTATGCGTCCACAGTAACAAGGGCAAAGCCCTCTTCAAGGATATGAGCGGCGATTTCGCTACCAAGGCGACCTGCCGCACCGTTAAGAATTATTGTTTTCATATAATTTGTGCTCTCTCACGCGTCCTTTCGGTCATTGTTTTCAAACTTTTCCTATTTTGTTCGTCTTTACGGTGCTACAAACACCCACTCACCTTGTGGGTTGATTATCCCGCGCTGTCCCTGATGCTCCACCCAAAAGAAGTTTCGGGAGGCATGGCGGACTCGACTTGGGTGCAGTCGCGTGTCGTTTCCAAACGAAGGGAAGTAAGGGGTGCTCAAATATTTTACCTTCCCAATCGACAGCTAAAATATTTACTTCGTACATACGCATATGCGAAGTGTTGCGAAATATCATTCCATCAGCTGTCAAGACTTCTGCAAAAGAAAAATTTTGCGGATAATTTTCTCTGAAATAGTCGTTAACCACTTGTCGTAGCTTGTCATTTCTGTCGAAGATATTTATTAGTACATCAATATCAATCAATTCACCTGAAAATGCGTCCCACGCTTTAATTGGGGTATTAGTAGCAGTTCCATGAAAATCCCCACGCTCCTCTTGAAAATATAATACCATAAATGACTGGTTGTTTTTGAAATCATGAAAAGGTCTAAAAAACTGATTTTCTGTTGCTGTAAAATAAACTACAGCACCGCTTTCGTCAATCAAATATTGAACACCGTTGCGTATGACAAGTGTAAAAACTCCTGTTTGACTTTGTATTAAAAATTTTGTTGGCGTGTGATGAATACTATTGCGGTCAACAAAATTCATGTTCCAGTCAACTGCACTATGTTCCCGGCCGCTCGCAGTTGTACGCTCAACCAAAAATGTGCGGGAAGTTGCACAAAAAGAAGTTCCTACCCAGTTTTCAGGAAAGTAACGTGACGCTTTAGTATAGGTGCAAAAGTAAAAAGTGCGTACGGGATTATTCCAATTGCAGTTCGCTGTTTGGAACACCCTTCCGAAAAACATCTCGCTTGGGTCGAATGAGCCAAACCTTGTTGTGGCAGACATTGAAAAGATAAATTCACCTGCTTCGACATCCCAAATGCCGTGCATTCCATGTCTGTTATCGTTCAAAAAAATTCTCCAAAAACGCCCGTTTGGTGACGAAACTATGGTTGTTGCATCAAATGGAAATTCAGTGGCATTACCATATAAATCATAATGATATATTGTTGACATTCGCCGTGCAAACAGACCGGTGGCATTATTCTGCCAGTCGGTTATGTAATCTATGCGGTCATATCTTGGTTCGGCAACGATTTCGCCAAAATCATTTACTATACCGTATAAGCCAATATCATCTGACCCTAAAAATGGAAACAACATTGCTCCACCTTGCGCGGGAACGATAACCGCGCCCTCGCGTATGGGTTGGGCAGTGGTAGGTGGTAAGAATATTTGTTGGCGGTCGTATCCATTGTCGCCGCACCCAACAAGGAGGATAAACAGCATAAAGAGAGCGAGAAAAGCAGAAAGGGTTGAAAGAACTGAAATGCTTCGTTTCATAATGTTTACCTCGTATTTTTGTGAGTTGGGGGGCTTGGAAAATTACCTTTACAACAGTGCCAGTTTTTTCATTTCATTGCGCAATCGCACCACATTTTCTTCCTCCATTTGGGTCAGGGGTGAGCGGAGGGTGTTTGCACAATGCCCCAGCATTGCCATGGCGGCTTTGACCGGGATAGGGTTGACCTCGCAGAAGAGGGAATCAGACAGGGGTTGGATTTTTCGTTGAAGTTCCGCCGCCTTTGCAGTGTCACCTGCGAACCATGCACGGCACAAATCTCCCACCAAACGGGGCGCAATGTTGGACACCACCGACACAATACCCTCCCCGCCCATAGCAAGAACAGGAACAATATGGTCATCGTTCCCCGAATACATGGCAAGTCTGCCGTGAGCGAGAGCGG
>WQSD01000112.1 GCA_009788105.1 Oscillospiraceae bacterium
CTACGGGGTGCAGTACAATTTTTCGTGCGTTTTCGTGTATGACCTGGTTGACTGCCCTTGCCCTTCTTCCCCTCCACGGAGGGGTGGCAATGCGTAGCATTGACGGGGTGGCTTGCGTTGCGGGCGAACACAGTTCGCCCCTACAACAGCGTTTTGGTTGTATCGTTTGAACGGACGACCGAGGGCGGTGCATTACGCAAAAACAACCTCCACCCTCTCCCCACTCCTCGCCGACTGGTACAACGCAAGTGCTAACTCTGTCGCTCGCAGTCCGCCATGCAGTGTAGGATAGGTTGCACTCTTCCCTGCCAAACTGGCGTAAAAATTGCCGATAACAACCCGATGGCTCGCTCCCCAATATGACTCCCCGCCGGTGGAAGATTTATCGCTTTCAAGGAGATTCCAATCCCCGTCAAACAGCTTGCCACCGCGGTAATTCAGCGTGCCATGCTCAAGGGAGATGGTTATCTCAATGGGTGCGTTGTTATGGTTAGCGTTGGTAGCGAAAAAGTGACCACGAACGCCGCCGTCAAAGTACAGGGTCGCCTCGGCGGTGTCCTCTACCTCGATACAGTCACCGAGGGCGCGGGTGTCCATGCTACCCTTGATGCTACGCGCTCCGCCGCCAAGATAATCCAGCAGGTCGAGGGTGTGGATAGCTTGGTTTATCACCACGCCGCCCCCCTCGGTCGCCCACTTGCCCCGCCAATCGCCGCTGGCGTAATAGGCGGCATCACGCATCCAGTACACGCTCCCTCGAATGCCGATAACTTTGCCCATCTCGCCGCTGTGGATAAGCTCTTTCGCCCGCTGAATGGCGGAGTTGTAGCGGTTTTGCAGGACTGTCATTGCCGGCACGGAAAGGCTTTGCAGGCTGGTAAGCTCATCAAGCGAAATTGCCACAGGCTTTTCGATGACCACAGCTTTCCCCGCCTGTTCGCACGCCAAAATCATGTCGCGGTGCAGGTGATGTGGGGTGCAAATGTGAACGGCGTCCACCGCAGGGTCGGCGAGGACGGCGGTGAGGGTGGGAAACCGTAGGGGCGACCCTTGCGGCTGCCCGCCCCCCGCAGATATGGCTTCCATCCGTTCGGGGATAATATCACACACGCCGTACAGCATGGCGTGTTCGCTCGCCCGAATGGCGGCGGCGTGGACGGGAGCAATTGCCCCGCATCCGATGATAACTGCTTTGAATTTGTTCATAGTGATTCCTTGACCTTATTCCCCTTCCGCCTGCGGAAGGGGTGGACCCATCACAAGGCGACTTTTGCCATGGGGACGGGGTAGGTGTGATACGCAGGGAGCGGTCTACACATAAAATCGTTTGTTTCGCACCTACCCCCCGCCTAACGGCGTACCCCTTCCGCCCGCGGAAGGGGATTTACATCGTGCGGTGCAAACTTCGTTGTCTGTAGGGGAGGCATTACCCGTCCGTTTGTTTGGTGCGTATCCAACGAACGGACGGCAGGTTGCCGTCCCTACGACAATGTATACTGCGAATTTTTCGTGCGTTTTGGCTGACAGCTCATTCAACTTCGCAAAACTCGTTTATGACAATATAATCTTGTCCTAATTCCTTGCACAATTTAACATATGCCAAATTTACTTTTTCAGAAAATTCTTTCTTTTGCTCTTCGGTCCAAGGTGAAGGAGCGGGAGGATAATCCCAATCAATAGATGTGGCATATTCTTCAACCAAAGCATTTAACTCATCCACCAAAGAAACAGATATTGGTAGTGTATTGTTTTCAATCGGATAGCATCCGAATTTTTCTCGTGCATTTTCATTTTTTGTCCACACACAAGCTCCACCCGAATCAAAAAAGAATCTTAATTCGTACACCATACCCTCACACCCTCGCCAAAATCTCACGCAGGGCATCCGCGGCAATCTTAAAGGTGTCCAGTCCGCTCTTCTTCTCGCTGACAACACTGCGGTGGTCGCCCTCAAGAGCGGCAAGCCCGACAAAACTGCCAAGGTGCGGCTCAAGTGACACAAAGCCATCATAACCACGGGCGGCAAGCCTGCCGAGAATCTCCTCGATGTTCCCATCCCCCTGCCCCGCAGGCACAATTTCCTTGTCCGACAGGCGAGAATCCTTGATGTGCACATAGGTCACGTACTCGCCCAACAGCTCAAATGCGGCAAGGGTGTCCTCGTCACACTGCACGAAGTTCGCCGGGTCGAAAACCAAGCGAGCATATGGGCAATCAAGGGTCTTTATCAAGTCAAGACAGCGGGCGGCGGTGTCCCCGTAAATGCCCTTTTCGTTCTCGTGAAGCAGCATCACCCCAGCGCCACGGGCGGCGTCAACATACTGCCCCCAGCGGTGGACAACCTCGTCACGATAGTCGTCGTTGTTCCCGTCCTCCGGCATGAAAAAGCTGAACATACGAATGTTGCTCGCCTCGAAAATGTGGGTCAGTTCAAGGATATGCTTGAACTTATCAAGTTCCGGGGCGAAGGGGTCGGTGATTTTGATTTTGCCGATTGGCGAACCGACAGATGACACTTTAATGCCATGCTCGTCCATCATTTTCTTGGCTTCCCGCACCTCGGCGGCAGTATGCTCGCTCACATTGCGCCCGCCAAAGCCACGGACTTCCATGTGGCTAATGCCTAACTGGTTAAAGCCCTTTAGCTGTACCTCAAGACTGGCGTCAATCTCGTCGGCAAAGCCGGATAATTTGAATTTGTTCACGTTTTTGCTCCTGTTTATGTAGAATAAAATAATATCTTAATTTTTTCTGTTAGCCACCGATGCAGTTGCAGTTTCCACGCTGTCAACTCCGGTTGCACTTTTTAGGGGTGAAAACTCCTCTTCCCTTGGCACTGACAGCACAGAAATGCTGTCAACCATAGCGAAAACATCACAGTTAAGTAGCTCCGACTTAATCACACCTGAAGAAGTGTTAAAGTGATAGGACATAGCTCCCGATGCCGCCTGCTCTATAAGGCTTGTGTGGTATAAGTTGCACAGAATATGCCCCTCGGAGTACAGGTGTTCTCCGTCCTCGGAAGTAGAGTGACGCATTTCGTCCGTTAGCTCGAAATACTCCACAACACTTGGTACGCCGCCACGCATGGCGAAAACACCTACACGCTCGTGAGGGTCGCGCTTAGTAATGCTTTTCCCTGCGGCAATGTTGCCCTCGGCGACTGCCAATCCCACAAATCTCGGGTCAACAGGGTTCACAAGCACATTGTCAATTCCGCAAACGCTCACCCACTTAATGCCCCACTCCTGCAATTTCGTAAGTAGTCCGCTACTTTTCAAAGTGCCGAACACCGCACCATTACCGTTTGACGCCATGCGGATTTTGCCGTTTTCGTCAAGGGCAACCTTGCCGCAAAACTCCATGATAGGAATACGTGGCTGAGTGAAGAAGTGAATCTTGCTCCGCTCATAGCCGAAATAATCTTTCGCCTCGAAAAACGCCAGGGTATCCTCGTGGTTATCATAGCTGGTCATAATACACCAGTGAGGCGGTTGTGGGGCGTTACGGCGAATGTTTCCCGCCAAAATCTCGAACAGGCTAAGATTCACCGGTTCGGGCAGTACAAAGCTGCCCTTTGGGCCTTTGTGTCCAAGACGGCTACCCATGCCCCCAGCAAGAGTGACCACCGCAAGCTGACCATTTGCGATAACTTCCTCCCCTGCGGTGACTTGCGTCGTTAGGTCAGATACTTTGGTCGTCTTAATTGGAGCGATTTCGCCGCTTTCTTCCTCACCTGCTTGATATTCTTTGTACAGCTTTGCAAGCAGAGGGAAGTCAATGGCTGTAAGCTCTGTAAGAAGAGCTGTTTGCTCATCTCCGTTCAGATTTTCCCAGTTCTCTAATAAATGTTGTTGTCCAAAGCCCTCAAGGTGCTTTTTCATGTCTTGATAGTTCATGGTGTTCTCCATTTTTGTTTATAAAAGTTATAGCTACAAGCTCCGCTACATCTGCACAAACTTCATCTCGCCCAAGCCCGCAAGTAACTCTCGTTCACGTTGTTGGCTGGTTAAAATGATAACCTGATTCCCTCTCGCACCATACTCATATAGCACAGAGAAGATTGCCCGCAAGCGAGTGTCATCTTGTCGTGCAAAACTTTCGTCGAATATCAAAGGTGCACTGTTGCCCGAGAATAACAGCTCCAACAACGCCATTCGCAGACTGATATACGCAAGGTCCTGTGTTCCCGCTGACAAAAAGCCAAGTTCCCGCGGCACACCCTCGACGTCTGCATACCGCAATGGCATTTTGCCGTCCACTCCAATGGTGTCATACTTGCCGCCTGTCGCCCCCTGCATGAACCCGGACGCCGCCTGTGACAGCCGTGGAGCGATTTTGCTCCGCAAGTCAACCGCTGCTTGTGATAACTGCTCATGTGCAAGCACATATGCGGCATGGCATTCGGTCAATCTTCGCTCCTGTGTTCGCAAACTGTCTAACTTCGCCGCAATTTCCGATGGAGCGGTAATGCGTGCAGACAGCTCCGCAAGCTGTTTTTCGTTCTCATGATATTTCACCTGCAAACTTTCAGATGTTTGTAACAGAAAATTTCGGTCACGCTTGGCGTTATCGTATTCTTCGGGAGAAAGTTCCTGTTCAGGGGAACCAGCCTCAATAATGGCACGAAGCTCTTTTTCCTCCTGCATTGTATACTCAGTCGCACCAGCAGAAATAATCCCGCGATATTTCTCCACCTCGGCAGTCTTTGCCGCATAGGTGTCAACCATGTCACGGACAAGAAGCTGTGCCGCCTCAAGCCCTTGTGTGTCGTGAACCATCTTCCCACACTTTAACAAGTGTGCGTTAATAGCGTCTAATTTTTCTTCTTGCAAACGGATTTGTTC
>WQSD01000113.1 GCA_009788105.1 Oscillospiraceae bacterium
GGTGTGGATTATTTGTTGCGGGCGGGGGCAAGCCCCGCCCCTACGTGGATTGGCTGTTCCGTTCAGCGGACGGGCATGGAAACCCGCCCCTACAGCTCATATTTTTCGTGTATTTTCGTGAATTTCGTGGTAAAATGCCCTTGACCTTAACTCCACACTCCACACTCAACATTGCCCTTACCCACATCCTCCACACCCACCGCAGATATGCCCGACTTCCACAAGCCCGGCGGCGGCAATGCTTTGACCTACACGGCGATTCATCTCGTCCGGCAGGTGAATGTTAATGTTCAGGTTAGGGTAGTCGTTCGCCAAAGTTTCACGGCAAATTTTCACCAGCAGGTCGCCCCCCTTGCCGGAGGACACTCGTCCAAGGAGCAACAGGTGCTTAATGCTGTAAAACTTCGCATATGTGGCAATGCTGTGACCCAAATATGCACCGATTGTGGCAAACACATCAAGCGCGCCGGCGTGGCCCTCGTTCGCCATGGCTTGCACAGCAGACAGCTTTTCCGCAGGAGATAGAGCTTCGTTCAGGGTAATCCCTGCGCGTGGAGCAAGACGGATAACCGCATCCTGGGACAGATAGTCGCTACCCACTCCAATATCGCCGCTCCACTCGTTTACTGTGGCAGTCGGGTTCACGTCAACAGGAGCGAAAGCAAGCTCGTTCAGCTGACCAGTGATATTCCCGTTCTCGTCAACATAGCCGCCCGCCTCGCTTGTTCCCATAGCAATACCGAGAACTTCGGTGGCTTCAAGCTCAATTGCTCCTGCAAGGGCGGTCACGTCGCCGTCATTCGCCACTTCAAAGGGAATGTTCGCACCAATTTCGGCGCACGCATTCTTGTAAATATCTTTCACATACTTGTCAAAGGCCTCGCCCTCAACTTTGATGAACAGGCTGGCAAGCATTGTGCGGTTGTTCACGTAAATTCCCGCGGAGCTGATACCGATGGCATCAACGCGGGGCATTTTCTCCGCCGCTTTTTTCATTGTTTCGGTGATATGCTTGATATGATACGCCGGGTCGTCGTTAATCTTCGGGTGCCACACGATTTCCTCGCTGTACACCGCCTCGCCGTTTATGACCGCCGACACTTTCATGTCACTTCCACCTGCGTCAAAGCCGATACGGCAACCGTTGCTGTGCCCACCGATAGCCTTGGGGCTGGTTTTCGCCGCAGGCTTGTCCGCATAAGGGAGAGTTTCCACCACGAATTTTGTTTCGTACACTCGCTCCATAGTCACAACGTCAAATTCTTGGCGTGCGCCATGTTTGTACAGGGATTTCACATACTCCCCAATCTTCTCGCAACCGCAGACAGCCACACGATAGCCACCGCCCGCCCACAGGATAAACTTGATAATCCGCTCAACATAGCGGCAGTCGTCCTCAAACTTGTCCGCTGTGCCGTGAATTTTCGAGTCATACACGATAACGTTGCCACTCTCGCGATAAACCGCCACCGCAAGGGGCTGGGTTGCTGTTTTCGCGAATGCGTCCATGTACACACCCATGGGCACAAATTCCGGCTCGAGTTTTGGTGCGGTTTTCACCGCAATGTCAATATTTCCGACTTTCATTTTGAAATTCCTCCGCTTGGAATAGATTTTAGCTATACAGGATATAGTATATCACAAAAAAGCCGTTTTGTAAATAAAAAATCAAGAAAAAGTTTGATGCTAAAAAAGAGGCAAAAAAGAGCGACCAAGTGGCCGCTCCAGAGTGAAGAAAAAGGTCAAGGTCGTGGGGTTTGGGACAACGCCCCAAGATAAAAAAGACTTTTTCTTAATATAACTTGTGTTTATGTTAAGGCAAAAACAAACTTTCAATTCAGCGTTCTGCTACCATTCCGTATTGTTAAAACTAAGATTTTCCCTGTGTTGTTATCGACAGTAACTATAACTTCTTGGGAGTTTCGTCCAAATGTATAAACTGTAGAGTTACCACTTGTGGCAATTCTTTCAGCTTCCCCTAAAATAGTAGTAATCTCTTCGATTGTAGAGTTTTCTGTAATACCGGAAAAATAAATCGGCAAATAAACCCCGCGGTTGATACGTGAAAAGGCAACATCAGTAACAAAAGTGTTCACCACAGGCTGTGCTACATCATCAAAGTTATACACACTTACAGACATACGTTGTGCCCCACGGCGTAGATACACACCAACTAAAAAACTTCTTGCCGGTATTGACGCATTGTGTCTGCGTTCCAGCACCCAACCATTGTCAAGAAAAGTGCGGACAGGCACAGGCAAGCGATAAATATCTCCATCAATATCAACAACAAAGTCACGCCAGTTGTCGGTAGTTTCGTTAGCATTAACTCTGTTCGCCACAATAGCAGGAGGCGGAGCATCAAGACCTTCGATAACCACAGGGCGAACGGTTTTATTATCCACGCGCACCATCGTGACAAGACCAGTAGCATTATCAATGGTGAATGCTACAAAATCTTCTATATTCGCTTCATACCGAAGTCCCGTAGTTTGAGTACCATCAACTCGGTTTGTTGGTTCGCCAAAAAGAGCAATTATTTCATCGTATGTTGTGCCAACAGTAACTCCACTCGGACCAAAGAATTCTGAATTCTCGCCAAATCCAAACTGGTCAAAAGATATTCTTGTTACATAGGTGTATTCAACATCAATTACATTTTCGGTTGGATTAAAAAGCGAAACTGTTATTCGCTCCAAATCCTCACGTACGCCACGGCGTAATCCGTTTCCAAGAGTTGTTCGGTTAGGTGCAAGGGTTTCGGGGCGAAAACTATCATTCCATTCCCAGCCCGCCTCAAACAAAGTGGAAAGTGGGATTGGTAGCTGATAAACAACTCCGTTAATTGATACTCGAAATTCATCCCAGCTTGTTTCAACCCCGCCTATGGGGGACGAAGGTGTCCCGCCAATTGGAGGTGTTGGCAAGTTTGGTTGCTCATTAGCGCCATTTTCGCTATTATCAAAATCATTGTCATTAGAACCGTTTGAATTATTTGCGTCATTTGAAACATCATTGGTTTCGTTACTATCATTGGTTTCGTTGTCATTCATCGCAGGGTCATAGGTTTCACTGTCGTAATTACCGCACCCCAAAAGCGATACCGCTATCGAAAGCAGCATCATTATTGCCAGTATTAAAGCTAAAATGTTTTTTGTTCTCTTCATTGTTCATTCCTTTGTTGTTTTTTGAAAACACCACATTATGTATGCAAAAAGGCTATACTTCAAGCGTGATTATGTTTTCCACTATTATACTCCCCCCCCGCAAAATGTCAATAGCTATTTCGAAAAAGTTTTGGTAAAGTTTTCTTATGTTGATTTAAGCCGTGGCGTTATGCCATTTTGCGGGATGTAAATAATTTGTAAACGAGATGTACTGTCCTTTTTTGTCCTTAATTAATCCCCTTCCGCACTCGGAGTAATGTGCGGCGGTCTGCCGTCCTTGCAAGTGCGGTGGCTATCCGACATTTCAACATCCTCACATAAAAAAGAGCGACCAATCGGCCGCTCTTTTCACAAATTTCTCTACTTATACAACTCGCCATAGTTCCCGCAAGCACGGTAGTCCGCGCCCTCGGCATCTTTTGTGCCGAATGCCGCCCATGCGTGTGGGCGATAGACTTTCTCGTCTGCCACATTGTGCATTGACACAGGAATACGCAACATTGACGCAAGAGTAATCAAGTCTGCACCCACATGACCATAGCAGAAGCTACTGTGATTAGCACCCCAGTTCGCCATCACGCTGTACACGTCGGTGAACGCACCCTCTCCGGTCAAAGTCGGAGCAAACCATGTTGTCGGCCAAGTTTTGTCCGTGCGGTCGTTCAGGGTTTTGTGCATATCGTCCGGAAGATGACAGCTGTATCCCTCGGCGATTTGCAGAACAGGCCCAAGCCCGTCAACAAGATTTAGGCGCACCATAGTCAGCGGCATTTCCGCCTTTGTGGTGAAGTTAGACGAGTAGCCGCCGCCACGGAAATATTGCAGGTTGGCAGGATACCATGTGGTCGCCTCAAGGCAAGCGGAAACGTCCCCCTCGGTCACATCCCACCAAGGCTTCATGGTTGGCTCGCCGGCGGCAGTTTTCTGCACTCCTGCACCGTCAAGAGCCGCCGCACCTGAGTTGATAAGGTGAATAATTCCGTTCGCCGCCTTGCCTGTCAGCTCATTGCCGGTCACACGCTTGACAGAGTCGGCACTCCAGTAGGTGCGCACATCGGCAAACACCGCCGCTTGCCCGTTCATTAGGTGAGTGAACAGCATGGAAATGGCGTTCAGATTGTCATTTTCGGTGGCGAAAATGGTGGGCTGGCGTTTGCCGTTCCAGTCGAATGAGGAGTTCATAATCGCTTCGGTAAAGTCGGCGTTTGGCATAAAGTCTGTCCATTGGCGTTGCCCTTGAAAGCCGCCTGCAATGCCGTTTCTGCCGCCCGCTTCCTCCACATAGCCCATCTCCGCAAGTTTCGGGTTGCCGCTGACAATATCCTTGCAAATCAGGGTCATTTTCACGCAAGTTTCCCAGTCGGCATCTTTCTCTTCGCGAGATTTCGCGTCCGGGTTAAAGTCTGTGCCCTCGGTGCAGTTGGCTTTCGCCCAAGCAAGGGCTTTTTCATACTCCGCCCCGTCATAAATACCAAGTTGCAGACGGCGAATAACCTCGCTCATGTCTACCCACTCGGAGCGAATGCCCAGGTATTTCTGCATAAAGTCAGGGTCAAGGAAACTGCCCATAATTCCCATGGACACGCCACCGATTGACACGTAGCTCTTGCCTT
>WQSD01000114.1 GCA_009788105.1 Oscillospiraceae bacterium
TTTCGTTCATCATCACTATACCGTGTTCTTTCGCAAACTCGGACAGTTCGGTGTACACTTGGGCGATTATGGGCAAGTCCTGAAGAAACTTTTCGATAACTAACTCCTCCGGCTTACGGCCACCGACAACGTCGAAACGGCAGGTGGAGATACCCAGCTGGCTGGCAGCTTTAATGGTTGTCTTCACCCGCTGAAATTCAGCTTCCATTTCATCGGGAGTTTTCCCAAGAAAATTCGATGCATCCGAGTAGTTATCAATTTTTACGCCAAACTCGTCGGCGGCGGCACGCAAGCGGTCCGCCATACCTGAATCTGTTACCAAGTTAATGCCTCCGAATGGCACAATCTCGATAACTTCGCTACCATTTTCACACAGCCAGCGAACAGCGTCCTCCGGCGTGTGGGTTTTATTGTTCAGACAGCGAACAATGCTGTAAATACTTGTACCGAATTTTGGCACGGGTAATTCTCCCTGTGGTTATGAAACGTTTCTTTGAACTTTACCGCTACGCAAACAACGAGAGCAAACCTTGATGGTTTTGTTAGAGCCGTTCACAACAGCACGAACGCTGCGAATGTTTGGCTTCCAAGTGCGATTTGTTTTGCGATTAGAGTGAGAAACATTGTGTCCGAACGACACACCTTTACTGCATACTGCGCATTTTGCCATGATTTTATATCCTCCGTTTTTAGCTTCTTAAAAACATACAATAGGTATTATAGCACACTTGAATTGGAAATGCAATAGTTTTTTCAAAAGTTTTTGCGAGTTTTTTGCGAGTTTTTTGCGAGTTTTTGCGAGTATTTGCAAGAAATCTATTTAATCGTCGTTCACTCCCCCTTAGTTTCGTATATATACTCAACAAGTCCTATCCATTTGTCCTCTGCTACCAAGAAATGTTCGACTAACCTCACGTTTATTTGGTCGCATAGTCGCCTAATGTGCCGAGTAGTATAAAGGTCGTCTTCTGATGGGATCAAAGTGCCGTTTGGGTGGTTGTGAGCGATGGCACAAGCGGCGGCGTTGGCGGTAACGATAAAATCTACAAACTTTCGGAGGTCAATCATTGCCGAATTTACCGAGCCTTTGTCTAACTCAATTGTTTTCAAAAGCCTCATTGCATTATCGAAAAGAAGTAACACTATTCGCTCGCGGGTGTCGGTCATGTATTGTGCTGTCAAATAATCTCCGATTGCCACATGGTCGTCAAACATGGTATCTTTGGACAAGGTGAATTTATCTTCTCGGTATCGTGCCGCAAGATTCGGTATTAGCTTTATCAGCTCAGCGGAGCGCGGACCAATGCCGTCGATTTTCAGCAATTCTTCATAGCTTGCGTCAAAAACCGCCGAAAGAGAACCAAAATGTGAAATTAGCCGATGACCAACAGGGTTTGTGTCTGCTCGAGGAATGGCGTAAAATAAAAGCAGTTCTAATACAATGTGGTCGTCGAAATCAGCAAGCCCACGACGCATAAATCGGCGACGCAAACGCTCTCTGTGGCGAATATGTATGTTCGTGTTCTTCTTGTCCATCTTTTTGACCTCCGTTACGAGTGTACAACCAGTATACAACGAATTTATGATTTTTTCAACACTTATTTTGTGAATGGGGGAAATGTTACAAATAAGATTAAATGGAAATCAAGAATTCAGACTGAAGAAAAACCATAAAACACCTTGGGGCGTTGCCACGAACCCCCGACCTTGGTCTTTTTCTTCAGGTTGAAGAATTCAGTAGTTTTTTTGTTGCAATTCGCTCCAAAATGTGGTACAATATGAGTATTGATAGTCGACAAATTCAGGAGGACGAAAAATGTTAAACTCTGCATTAGTAAAAGATGTTTTGCACCAAGCCTTATCCACCGGAGGTGACTTTTCCGAATTGTTTGTGGAAAACAAGCGGGGAGAAAGCCTTTTGATGCGTAATGGGGTGCTGGAAGAGGCGGTTTCTGGCATTACCTATGGGTGCGGCTTGCGTATTTTCAACGGGGGTAACTGTGTGTATGCCTACACCAACGACACCGACCGCGACAGCTTGCTCCGCCTTGCCACACAGGCTGCCGCCGCCATTAACAAGGATGGAGGAGGGCAGGTGCTGGACTTTGACCGAAAGGACGTGCCAAACGCACACCCGATTCGCATTCAGCACTTTGACGTGGACAAAAAGACCAAGATTGACCTGCTTCGCACAGCCCATGCTGCCGCAATGGAGCATGATTCTGCTGTGTCGCAGACCACCTGCGGCTATGCCAGCAGTGTGCAGAACGTACTGATAGCAAACTCCGAGGGGCTGTGGGCAGAGGACACTCGTGTTCGTGGGCGGGCAACTATCGGCGCTATTGCCTCTAATGCCAACGAAAAGCAAACAGGGGGACTTAACCCGGGGGCGCTTGCAGGCTTTGAGTTCATGGAAAGTCTGAATTTCGCTGACCTGGGCGCAGAAGCCGCACGTATTGCAGTGACAATGCTTCGTGCTGACCATTGCCCGGCAGGAACATTCCCGGTTATCATCGACAACGGCTTTGGCGGGGTGATTTTCCACGAGGCTTGCGGACACAGCGTAGAGGCTACCGGCATTGTGAAGGGTGCAAGCGAATTTGCAGGCAAACTGGGGCAAAAAATCGCCGCCGACTGTGTGAACGCAGTTGACGACGGCACTATTCAGGGCGCTTGGGGTTCGATTAACATTGACGACGAGGGCATGGCAGGGCAAAAGAATGTGCTTATCAAAGACGGCATACTCACTTCATATCTTGTGGACAAGTTGAACGGGCAGAAGATGAGGATGGCGCCAACCGGCTCTGGTCGCCGTGAGTCCTATCGTTTCGCCCCCACTTCTCGTATGACTAACACCTTTATCTGCAACGGCACGCACACCACAGCCGAGATAATTTCCGCTACCGAATATGGTTTGTATGCGGCGAAAATGGGCGGTGGTAGCGTGAATCCTGCTACGGGAGAGTTTAATTTCGCGGTACTGGAGGGCTACATGGTCAGGAACGGCAAAATCGCCGAGCCTGTGCGAGGTGCGACCCTTATCGGCAAAGGCGGAGATGTGCTGATGAACATTGACATGATAGGCAACAACTTGGAGCGTGCCCAGGGAATTTGCGGTAGTGTGAGCGGTGGCGTGCCAACAGATGTTGGACAGCCAATGCTTCGAGTAAAACAAATGACAGTAGGAGGGCGGAGCTAATGGATAAGCTAATAAATTTCGGGTCTCAGTTGTTGGAGCGTGCTTTACAGCGTGGATTTGCTGACGCTGAGGTGGCAATCGACAGCGGGGAATCTCAAAGCATACAAATTCTGAAGGGTGAGATTGACAAGTACCAAAACAGCCAGTCCCGCCGTGTGAGCTTTCGTGGCACATATCAGGGCAAAATGGGGCAAGCTGGCTCTGAATGGATAGACGAGGCGGCGATTGATATTATCCTTGACGAGGCTATGGGCAACGCCGCTGTTATCGAAGAAGAGGAGCAACACACCCTTTTCCGTGACTTTGTAGGGGAGAATTATCTTGAGGTGGACGGCTTCCGTCCCGCTCTTGCAGAGGTGAGTACCGAAACACGAATTGCCGCCGCCTTGCAGATGGAAAAGACGGTGCTTGGTAGTGCGGAGGTGGTGGCCTCTGACTGGTGCGGAACAAGCTATGGGGAAGGCTCGACTTTGCTGATGAACACCTATGGACTGAAGCTGACCCACCGAAGCAATGGGGCAGGGGGGCACGTGTCTGCTCGTGCTGTTCGTGGCGGACAGACAAAGACAGGCGGCGAGGGCTGGAACGGCAAGGATTGGAGCGACTTTGACCCGGTGAAAATCGGGGAAAAAGCCGTCTACGAAACTGTGAGTTTGCTTGGCGCAAAGCAGGTGGCAAGCGGCACGTACAATATTGTTCTCCGCAACGACGCGTTCGCTTCCATGTTAGGGCGATACAGCTCGGTTTTCCTTGCTGACCGAGCGCAAAAGGGGCTGTCATTGCTTGCGGGACGAGAGGGGGAAACCATTGCGGCAGAATGCTTTACCTTGATGGACTCACCTCACTACAAGGACAAGGAAGTGCCGTTTGACTCGGAGGGTGTTGCCACCTATGACAAGGCTATTGTGGAGAAGGGTGTGTTCAAAACATTCCTCCACAACCGCAAAACAGCGGCGAAAGATGGTGTGAAGTCAACTGGGAATGCGGGCGGGCGTGGCTCGATTGGGGTGACGCCTATGAACATGAACGTTATGCCGGGTACGCAAAGCCTTGACCAGATGTTGTCCCAAATGGGAGACGGACTGCTAATCACCGACGTTGAGGGAGCAGGGTCTAATCCCATATCCGGGGATTTTTCCCTGATTGCCGAGGGCTTTGTAGTCACGGGAGGGAAGCGGGGGCAACCTGTGGAGCAGATAACCATTGCGGGCAATTTCTTCGAGTTTCTGAAGAATATCGCCGCTGTGGGCAGCGACCTGCGCGAGGACTGCCTTTCCCCATCTGTACTGGTGAAAGGCGTCAGTGTGGCGGGAAGTTAGTATGCAAACACCCCCTCAAGCGAGGGGGTACAGACTGTCGATAAAGGTCAAGACCGTGGGCTATTCGCCCACACCCAACCACCTTTTTGTAAAAAGGTGGAACAAAAACTTTTTTCACAAAAGCATGGAATGCTTTTGTATCAAGGTTTTTGAAAGTCCAGAAAACTTTTTGCAAAAAGTTTTCTGGTGGGGTTTGGGGCAACGCCCCAAGGTG
>WQSD01000115.1 GCA_009788105.1 Oscillospiraceae bacterium
CAATGCGTACGCTGGCATAAAATTTCAAGGCTCGTCCGCCGGTGGTAACTTCGGGGTTGCCGTAGCTGACCCCCACTTTTTCACGCAATTGGTTGATGAAAATCACCATTGCGTTGCTTTTGGCTATACTGCTGGACAGCTTTCGCAATGCCTGTGACATTAAGCGGGCGTGGAGTCCCACATGGCTTGCACCCATATCTCCGTCAATTTCTGCCTGTGGCACGAGAGCCGCTACCGAGTCCACAACAACAACATCCACCGCCCCTGAACGAACAAGGGCTTCGGTGACTTCAAGGGCTTGTTCGCCGCTGTCCGGTTGTGACACTAACATAGACTCGATGTCCACTCCCAAAACCTTTGCGTATGTAGGGTCAAGGGCGTGTTCTGCGTCAACAAACGCCGCCACACCACCGCTTTTTTGCACTTCGGCAACTGCGTGAAGGGCAAGGGTGGTTTTCCCTGATGATTCAGGGCCATAGATTTCGATAATTCTGCCTCGTGGCAGCCCCCCCACCCCCAGTGCCATGTCAAGAGAAAGCGACCCTGTGGACACAGTGGACACTGCCATGGCGTTGTTTTCGCCTAATTTCATGATTGTGCCAGCACCGAATTTTTTCTCTAACTGAGTTATAGCGGTGTCTAACGCTTTTTTCTTTTCGGCTTCAGTGGTTTTGATGGTAATTGGTTCAGCTTTTTTTGCTGCTTTTGGCATAATAGTTTCCTCGTGAATGAAATTAAGAATTAAGTATGAATACGGTAGGGCACGACGAACTGTAGGGGCGAACTGTGTTCGCCTGTTTGTACTGAACAAGCGACACATTGTTGTAGGGGCGGGTTTCGGATTTTGTGCCCGCCCAATGTTAGGTGCGTGCCGCTCAAGCGGACGACCGGGGGCGGTCGTCCCTACGGGGTGCTGTGCGGGTTTTGTTGTCCTGTAGGGGCGGGCATTGTGCGTCCGAAAACACCCGTCACTCACTTCGTTCGTGCCACCCTCTCCCCAAAAGAGGGCTTGGGTGCGGTGCGCCCTTGACCTTATTCCCCTTCCTTGGGAAGGGGTGGCAGTCGGTGGTGTTCCGACTGACGGGGTAGGTTTACTCTGCACCGCTTGAACGGGCGGCAGGGTGCGGTGCGTTTTCGTGTCAGCCTGCCCCGCACTTGATGCGGCGTGTGTTTTGCCCTTGACCTTTAATTGTCAATTGTCAATTGTCCATTGTCAATTGTCCATTGTCAACTGCCCCACCCTACTTCAACCCACAACATTTCTTATATTTCCGTCCGCTACCGCAGGGGCATTCATCGTTATCCCCTATGCGATCCTCTTTTTTGATGACTTTTGGCTGTTGTATCGGGCCTCCTGCTTGTGGGGCGGGCATTGCTCCGGGAGCATTTGCCATTCCTTCGCGGGTGATACGCGCGCCGCTTCGCCGCTCCACGTTTTGGTTTGGCTGAACCGCAAGAAGCATACGAATTGTGTCCTCACGAATAGCGGACACCATCTCGTCAAACATATCACCACCTGCAATACGATACTCGTTTAGAGGGTTCCGTTGGGCATGAGCATGAAGTCCTACGCTACCACGCAAATCGTCCATTGCATCAAGATGTTCTTCCCACTTTCTGTCCACATTATTAAGCAGAACAACACGCTCCACCTCGGAAAAATCCACCCCTGTTTTCTCTGGGCTAAACATTTCTTGTTTGGCGGCAATTGTTTCGGCAATGCGTTGGTGCATAAGCTCTGTTACACCTTCCGGAGTTTGCCCTGCAGGCTCTTTCAGGTCGTCCTCACGGAATACGATGCCCATATACTGCTGGCGCAGACCGGCAACGTCCCAGCTTGCCTCTTCCCCGCCCATATACGTGCCAACAGCGTCTGCCACCCACTTATCAATCATAGTAAGAATGGTTTCGTGCATATTTTTGCCGTCAAGCACCTCGCTACGTTGCTTATAGATAATAATCCGCTGTTGGTTCATTACATCATCAAAATTAAGGGTTTGATAACGTCGTTGGAAGTTATCGCCCTCAAGGCGTTTTTGTGCAGTTTCAATCATGTTTGAAATCATTTTAATGTCAACTGCTTGCTCTTCATCACGCCAAATAGTGTCCACCATGCCATGAATTCGGTCGCTGCCGAACAGGCGAAGCAGGTCATCTTCCATGGAGATGAAGAATCTGCTTTCTCCGGGGTCGCCCTGACGCCCTGCACGACCACGGAGCTGATTGTCAATACGACGGCTGTCATGTCGCTCTGTACCAAGGATAAACAGCCCCCCCGCCGACACAACTTCCTTGTATTCAGGCTCGATTTCACGGCGATATTTCTCGTACAAGTCTTTGTACACCCCTCGTGCCTTAAGCACTTCGTCGCTCACCGACTGGGAAGAGCCAACCGCCAACCCGATAACCTCTTCAGGGTACTCCTGCTTACGCATTTCGGCTTTCGCCATATGCTCGGCGTTGCCCCCAAGCAAAATGTCCGTACCACGTCCCGCCATGTTAGTAGCGATTGTCACTCTGCCAAGTTTACCTGCAAGGGCAACGATTTCCGCCTCTTTGTCGTGATATTTGGCGTTTAGCACCGTGTGCTTAATCCCCTCTTTTTTCAGGCGGACAGACAGCTCTTCACTTTTGTCAACTGTGACAGTACCAACCAGCACAGGTTGCCCCTTAGCGTGGCACTCTTTTATCTGCTCCACAATGGCGTTCTGCTTGCTTTTAGCATTTTTGAACACCATGTCGTTGTGGTCTTCACGAATCATGGGGCGGTTAGTGGGAATTTCCACTACGTCAAGATTGTATATTTCCTCAAATTCTTTCTTCTCAGTGAGTGCCGTACCCGTCATACCGGACAACTTTTTGTACATACGGAAATAGTTTTGATATGTGATAGTGGCAAGGGTCATGTTCTCGCGGTCAATTTTAATGCCCTCTTTTGCCTCGATAGCTTGGTGCAGTCCGTTAGAGTAGCGACTGCTTGGCTTAATACGCCCTGTGTACTCGTCAACAATAAGCACCTTGTTGTCCTGCACCACATAATCCTCGTCACGCTGTTTCAGTCCGTAGGCGTGAATGGCTTGGTTCACATGGTGGGCGATGGTGGAGTTTTCCGAGTCGGATAGGTTGTCAATGGCGAAATATTCTTCGCACTTTTTAATGCCCCGTGCAGTTAGCAGAACGCTTTTGTTCTGCTCGTCAACGATGTAATCTCCGTCAATGTCCTCTCCTTCGCTGTCCTCTTTTGAACCCAGCTTTTTAATGCGATGTTGCTTCATACGGCGGACAAGTTTGTCTGTGCGGTCGTACAAGTCGGACACTTCTTCCCCAGGCCCTGAAATAATCAGAGGAGTGCGCGCCTCGTCCACAAGAATACTATCCACCTCGTCCACAATAGCAAAGTCAAAATCACGGTGTACCACCTGATTTTTGTATGTGGCTTTGTTGTCACGAAGATAGTCAAATCCAAGTTCGTGGTTGGTGGAGTATAAAATGTCGCTATTATACGCCGCCTGTTTCTCCTCTTTTGACATAGCGTGAATAACCAAGCCTGTGCTCAAGCCAAGAAAGCTGAAAACACGCCCCATTTCTTCCGCTCCCATACGGGCAAGGTACTCGTTCACAGTAACAACGTGAACCCCTTTCCCTGCAAGGGCGTTAAGATAGGCGGGCATGGTGACGGTAAGGGTTTTCCCCTCTCCCGTTTTCATTTCCGCAATTCGTCCTTGGTGTAGCACAATGCCGCCCATCAGCTGGACGGTAAATGGGCGCTTGCCCAACACCCGTGCCGCCGCCTCGCGTACAAGGGCAAAGGCTTCGGGCAGAATGTCGTCAAGGGTTTCTCCGTCGGCAATGCGAGCTTTTAGGGTGTCGGTCATGGCGCGCATTTCAGCGTCGCTAAGCTCGGCAAATCGCTGTGCCATCCCTTCGATTTTGTCAATAGTCGGACGGAGCTTTTTTATTTGATTTTGGCTATACGAGCCGAAAACTTTGTCGATTAGTTTCATGTGGGTGTCCTTTGGGTAGTTTGGGGTGTGGGAGTGGAGGGTGGAGGGTGGAGTTAAAGGGCGTGGTTTTCGTTGTCTTGTAGGGGCGGGGTTTCCATGCCCGCCCGAAACACCCGTCACTCACTTCGTTCGTGCCACCCTCTTTGAAAAAGAGGGCTTGGGTGCGGTGCGCCCTTGACCTTATTCCCCTCCCGTGGAGGGGTCGCCGTAGGCGGGGGTGGTTCAGCGGTATATTGCGGGCGGGGGCAAGCCCCGCCCCCAACGCCCGCAAGTTAAGATGGGATAATATGGGTTTGGGTAAAACTCCCCCTATTTGTTGATAAAAACCACAGGAAAAACTGTGTCATCTCGCACCCCGATGCGGGATCTCATGTCAAGTTCGTGGTTAAATTCCGTTCAAAGACAACAGTACCGTTTGTGGCTAAGATTTTTCGTACCAATCATGCTTCAAGACTGTTATTTTCTCGCCTTACGGGGAAATGAATTCCCCTTCGTGGCGAGAAAATAACAGCTTTCAGCACACTAAACCACCCACTTCTTCACTTCTTCATAAATATCCACTTCTGACACAACGAAAAGGCTGTCCCACTCAAGAGCGGCAAGAGCGCCTAACATACTGTTTGCCGACACACGATAGCCCTTGTCGTCGATAAGGTCGGCACGCTTTTGGGCGCGGGTCAGGTTGTTGATAAACTCTTGGCAGTCGCGGGTAGTGACCAG
>WQSD01000116.1 GCA_009788105.1 Oscillospiraceae bacterium
ACATTATCGGCATTTCAGCGTACATTTGGAATGCCGATATTTTGCGTGAGGTGCTGGGCGGGATTAAGCGCACCCTGCCCGACACTCTCGTTGTCCTTGGTGGTCCGGAGGCAAGCCACGCCCCCGATTTTTACTTGTCGCAGGGTGCGGACTATGTTGTTTGCGGCGCAGGTGAGCGGGCGTTACCTCTATTAGTTGACGCAATTGCCACAGGGGCAAAGCTCTGCCAAGTGGCGGGGCTGTGCTATTTTGCAGACGGCAAAGTGCGAAAAAACCCCATTGCTCCCGCAAAACATCACTTTGACAACGGCGAATATTCCGCCGCTCTTCACGGACGAATCGCATATATCGAGTCAAGTCGTGGCTGTCCCTTTTCATGCTCATTTTGCCTATCCGGGGGAAGCGAGGTTAGCTTTTTCCCCATGGATGAGGTGAAAAAGCAGATTTTCACCCTGGCAAACTCGGGGGCAAAAACAATAAAATTCGTTGACCGCACCTTTAACTGCCACCGGGAGCGAGCCACCGAAATTCTTTCCTATGTAATCTCCATGGACACCGACTGCACCTTCCATTTCGAGGTTGCTCCCCACCTGTTTGACCAGCCCACCCTTGACCTGCTTGCCGCCGCTCCAATCGGGCGAATTCAACTTGAGGCAGGACTACAGAGCTTTAACCCGAACACCCTTGCCGCCGTGTCACGAAAAACAGACTTTGCGGCAACCGAAAAAAACATTGCCGCCATACTTGCCGCAGGCAACATTCACCTCCACCTTGACCTAATCGCAGGGTTGCCCTATGAAACTTTGGACAGCTTTGTAGCAGGCTTTAACCGTGCTTTCGCTATGAGGGCACACAATCTTCAGTTAGGATTACTCAAACTGCTTCGTGGCAGTCCTCTTCACGCCCAGGAGGGTCAGTTTGGCATGGTGTTCAGCCCTGCCCCACCATATCAAGTGGTCAGCACCCCATGGATGAGCGAAGAGGATTTCGCCACCCTGCACCGTGTGGAGCACGGGCTGTCCCGCACATGGAACAAAGGGCGATTTATCACCACAATTGAATATGTTTTATCCGTCGCTCGGCTTTCGCCATTCGAGCTATTTTATCAAATCGGAGAGGAAATCGAGGGCTACAAATCCCCCCTGCCCCGATACACGGCACAGCTGTGTGATATTTTGTCAACTTTGCCAATGGTGGACAAAAACACTCTTGTTGACCGAATGGCGTGGGATTATCTTGCTATGACAGGCGGGAAAGGAATGCCATCTTGCCTGAAAAACACCCGCAAGTCAAAGAGCCATGTGCAAAACGTTTCCGCATTTCTTGGTCGGCAATCGGACTATGACTCGGTGGCGGTGCTGTCTACCGGCGAGGTGATTTATGCTGTCGGGCAGAAAAATCCTGTCAGCGGTCTGTTTGAAGTGGCATACCTAAATTATTGCTCCGCCAAATAAACGTTACATTTTTGACAGTCAAAATGTGTAATGTTTGTTTGGCGGAGCAATAAAAAACATCTATGATTGCTCTTGTCGCAAGACGGGTGTTTTGCCTGTATGGTTCGAGCGGACGACCGAGGACGGTCGTCCCTATGGGTGCGGTGGTTGCCCCGCCCTTGACCTTCTTCCCCTCTGTGGAGGGGTGGATTGCGGTGATTTTCCGCAAGACGGGGTGGCTGTGTGCAGATTGTTTGTTGCGGGCGGGTGAACCCCGCCCCTACAGGCGCGGCGTGCCCTTGCCTTAGCCTTTTTCAATAAAATAATTTGCGTAAGCAAATTTTCCGCAATTCTTCATTGTATTTGCCCTTCTTCCCCTCCCGTGGAGGGGTCGCCGTAGGCGGGGGTGGTTCAGCGGTATATTGCGGGCGGGGGAACCCCGCCCNGAACCCCGCCCCTACGGGTGCGGTGTGGATTTCGTTGTCCGTAGGGGCGCGCATTGTGTGTCCGTTTGTGCGTACTGTTTGCACCACTCCTCCCAGCATGGGCAAATACCCCCCTGCCCCCGGGTCGCAGTCGCTCCCACGCTGGGATGTGCTATTCGCACAGCGTCCCCTTCCGCCCGGGTCAGGAGATTTACAGAAACGTGCAGTGCGAATTTGTTCGTGCGTTTTCGTGCATTTCGTGGTAATGCCCTTGACCTATAACTGTTCATTGTTCATTGTTAATTGTTACCTATTAACTACCCCCACCATCTCCCCCACCTTCACCGGCACAAGCACACACTTGCCCACCTCTTGCGGCAGGGCGAAGGTGATGGTGTCTGCGCTCCGCTTTTTGTCGGACAGCATTGCGGCGGCAAGGCTTTCTGCGTCATATGGGCAAGCGAGGTCAAAGCCGTGGGCGGCGAGGATGCCCTCAATCTTGCCCGCTACTTCCACCGAACACACACCCATGCGGGCGGCGGCGCGCGCCTCCACCGCCATTCCCATGGCGACCGCATAGCCGTGGGTGATTTTGTACGCCGACAGCCGCTCGATGGCGTGACCCACCGTGTGACCGAGATTGAGCAAAGCCCGCTCCCCACGCTCCAGCTCGTCACGGCTGACAACGCTCGCCTTAATCTCCACATTCCGCGCTACCACCTCCGCAAGGTTGGAGCGGATGTAGCCTTTCTCCCCTAATCGTGCGAACAGGGCGGGATCTGCAATAATTGCGTGCTTGATGACCTCTGCAACCCCATCCATGAATCGGCGTCCCCGCTGGGTGAGCAGCACATCGGTGTCGCACAGCACCATTTCGGGCTGCCAGAACGCCCCCGCAAGGTTCTTCCCTGCGGCAAGGTTCACCCC
This sequence comes from Oscillospiraceae bacterium, assembly GCA_009788105.1. Classification (GTDB taxonomy): domain Bacteria; phylum Bacillota; class Clostridia; order Oscillospirales; family CAG-272; genus WQSD01. The sequence continues at coordinate 2,786 of WQSD01000116.1, forward strand.
CGTCTTGCCGCCAACACTGGAATCCACCGCGGCGAGCAGGCTGGTGGCGAACTGCACGAACCGCACCCCACGGAGATACGAGGCGGCGGCAAACCCCGCAAGGTCGCCCACCACCCCGCCACCGAAGGCGAGGATAGTGTCGGTGCGCGTCACCTGCTCCTCCGCAAGGAAATTCAGCAAGCGAGCGAGGTTGGTCATGCTCTTGCTGCCCTCTCCAGGGCGGGTGACGTACTTCACCACACGGAATCCTGCGGCGACAAGGCTGGCGGTGATGGTGTCCCCGTGAATGCGGTTCACGTTGGTGTCGGTGATGAGGGCGATACTCCCTCCGGCGCTTCGCGCCACCTCCCTCGGAGAGGGAGGCTTGCATTGCTCCTCATTGGGGCGCAGTGATTGCCCCCCTCCGTGAGGGGGGTGGGTTTCGTTGTCCCGTAGGGGCGACCCTTGCGGTCGCCCGCTTTGCCCACGGGAGGGGACAAGCCCCTCCCCTACGACAGCGTTCAGATATGCCCCCGCCTGATGTATCAACCCCGCGCCAATGTGGACATTGTACGGGCGAGATGTGTTTATGTAGATTGTTTTCATGGTGATACCCCTCTCATTCAAAGTAATCTAATATTTCGTTGCACACATCGCGCACGCTCGCGGGTATGCTATATTCAAAGCAATCCGAAATCCAAACCATTTTAGCATATGGATTTTTGAACAGCAAATCAGATGGCAACTTACACCATATCGCATATAGTAGTTCACAGAAATCACGCAAAGTCGTTTCTGTCTTTCGTCTACGAAACCAACCGCCTCGTCGTTCGTTGATGGCAGAATGATATTTCTTCCTTAACTGCTTTATCAGCATACAGCCGAATTCGTCACTATCTATGCCTTGCCTTTCAAGTATAGCTATGCCTGCGTAGATGTCCTTTGTCCATTGCAATTCCAACAGCAGTGCGTCGTGCGGCTCATTTAGAAAACATTCATTGAGGTAGTCAGTATATTCCGACACAGGAACGATGTTATAGCACGCCATAAATGCGTAAGCGTATAGTTTTGTGTGCATATTTTCCTCTTATGTTAAGCTCTGTGTGCGTATCTCCTCGACAAATGCCCGCACTTGCTTTCAGCTTTTTAGATGAATGTTGACCTAATTCCCCTCCCGTGGAGGGGTGGCAGTCGGTGGTGTTCCGACTGACGGGGTGGTTCGGCGGTATATTGCGGGCGGGTGANCCCCGCCCCTACGGGTGCAATGCGGGTTTTGTTGCCCTGTAGGGGCGCGCATTGCGCGTCCGTTTCATTTAGTGCGTACCAATGTTGCGGGCGAACACAGTTCGCCCCTACAGGGGAATGCTTTCGTAATTCCCCTCATATCTTCATATCCATTGTCATAGTGCGGACGGACAAGCCCTGTCGCTCGTAAAATCGGCGTGCGTCCTCGTTGAAATTCCACACAGTCAATTCCAATCGCTCTGTGCCGTTTTCTTTTGCGTAACTTTTCACATGGTCAAAAAGCATCTGCCCAACGCCTTTGTTGCGTTCTGATTTATCAACGCAAAAATTCGTAATTCTGCAAATTGCCATATCGTTATGGTTTGGATGGTCTACCCAGCAATAAATTTCTGCAACGACAAAACCTATTATTTTATCGTTTTTTTCGCACACAAAAGTACGCATATGGTTATCGTCAAGATTTTCTTCTTCCCATTTTAGGCATGCTTCTATGTCCTCGCCAAAATATTCTTCACGAAACACATCAGGACGTGCGCCATGGTGAATGTCCTGAACTTGCTTCGCTATTTCAAAAATGGCAGGGAAATCTGCTAAAACTGCGGTGCGTATCATGGTGTTTCTCCTTTTGGGTGGGGGGTAGTTGGATATTGTGTAGGGAATGTTGACCTAATTCCCCTCCCGTGGAGGGGTCGCCGTAGGCGGGGGTGGTT
>WQSD01000117.1 GCA_009788105.1 Oscillospiraceae bacterium
GTATAGTTGTAAAAATGGCGTGAGCAAGCCGTTCCGCTACTATCTGTAGCTTTGAGGATTGACAGTTTGTACTTTAGCGGGTCGCTTTTGTAAAACTTTGTGATAGCACTAATTCGTGGGGTGAAATTTGGCGGGTCAGGCTCGAATTCACGGGTTTTCAGGGCAGTTTCAAAGCCACCCTCACCCATGCGAATATGCTCCACAATGGTGTCCGTGTGGTCGCCGTTGGTGACGATAAGCGCCCGCCCAAGGCTTTGTACCGCATTGTAAATCACAAGGCTGGGGTCGGTGAGTTTTGCCTCGTCAAATGCCCGTGTGCGAATGCCATCGTAGTGTGCCTCGAACACGCGATTTCGGCTGTTCTCGCTTCGCCCCATGATGAAATATGCAGCGACTGCATGCTTGCTGTCGGGGGTCAGTCCCGCGACAATCCCACGCCCGGGGTAGTCCCGCTTTTGCAGGTAGGTGTTGATGTTTTGCATGGTGTATGGTGTCATGGTTTTACCTCGTTTGTGTGTATGTATACAAAATGTTGTCCGTAATTCCCCTGACTCATGTGTCAGGAGATTAAGAGCGGGCAACTGAAAGGGTCGCCCCTACGGTGGCGAAATTCTATTCTTCCACCAAAACCTCACCTTTCGGTATCACAGGCCCCTGACAGCACAGCTTTATCGCACCTGACTTTGTGCGGCAGGTGCAGGACATACACAGCCCGAATCCGCAGGGCATACGCTCCTCAAATGACAGTTCGCCGTCCATGGGCAGGGTTTGCGCCAAGGCTTTCAGCATTCCGTCAGGCCCGCAGGCGTAGAAGTAGCTGAACCCGTAGGGGACGACGCCCTCGGCGTCCCGTTCTTTTAATCCGGCAAAATCCGTCACCCTTTTCCCCTCGCTGGATAAAAAAACATGAACCTCACAGCCCAGCGCCTCGAACTCGTCAACATAAAATACATCTTCGGGCGTGCGGAAACCCAGCAGAACAGTGGGTTTTTCAACTCCACTCTCCACACTCCTAACTCCTAACTGCTTTGCCAGTCCGTACAGCGGCGGCACGCCGACCCCGCCTCCCACAAGCAATGGGCGATCGCCAGCCTTGTCCACGTCAAAGCCGTTGCCCAAGCCAACAAGGATGTCAAGCTGTGCGCCGCATGGCAGGGTGGACATATGCTCGGTGCCGTCCCCAAAGACTTTGTACACGATGGTAAAGCCTTCGTCGTTCCAGTCGCACACCGAGATGGGGCGGCGCAGGTAAAAGCCGTCAAGGGCGATGTTCACGAACTGCCCCGGCCGCTTAAACAGGGAAGTGTCCCCTGCCAGCTCCATACGGAACACCCCTGCGGCGATTTTTGTGTTAGATGTGATGGTGTAAGTGTTTTTCATTTTAATACTCCCTTGTGATAATATGCTGTACTTTGTCCGAATTTTGCAAATCCGCAAAGTTTAGCGTTTTCAAATACTTTGGTACTACGTTGTATTCTGATAGTTTGTCAATCGGCAACCAGTGAAATGTTTCTTCAGTTTTGTCGCTGTGGCTATCCTCGGCGACTTCAATGCCATCATCTGTTGTTATCAAATAAATAAACTGAATTTCGTGGTGTTGGGGTTCGTCGTGTTTGATAAAAAGCAGTTTATCGCCTTTGAAGATAAACGCTCGGGCGGATATTGCGATGTTTTTCATGGTGATGCCCCGTGGTTGGGGTTAGTGAAAAAAGATAGTGAACAACGGAAGTGCAACTACAATAAATATTGCAATTGAAGAAAAAACAGTATTTATTGTTGTAACAGCGAGATAAGTGTATAACTGTACTGACGGCGGGCGGTTTGAGATAGCTTTGAAAGCATGGCGGGCATAGACCGCTCCGTATATTAAGCAAAAAATCATAAACGGGAACGATAGTGTGAGAGTCATAATACTAATAAAATACATTCCACGAAAAAAATCGTTTGGGCAGGGCATACATAAATATGGCTCGTGTGGTATGGTAGCGAAAAATCCGACAATAAAGACTATTGTCGCCAAAAACATTGTCAGTTGAATAGCAAATATAATGTAAAAAAGTGCGAGTTTGCGTTGATAATTGGTGGCTTTCATCTCAAATCTCCCTTGTGATAATGCTTTTCATTGGTTGTCCTCGATTCTGTGTAGAGGCGGCCATGGCATTAAAAAGCGTGAAAATCAATGGTGTAAATATATCCGTCAATCCAAAAAACAATACGATGCCGTCGATTTTGTACCAGTTCGCCAATGTCATCGGTGCTCAGCGTTAGCGTATATGTTTCGTTTGGTTGCAAAATAATAGGATCATAGTCAAGAATGCGTCTGCGTCTAATGTTATCCCATCCAATTCTGCTTAGTGGGTCTACACGGAATCTGATTTCATCAATGACCTGCATGTTATTGGAGCGGTTTGTAATAGTCACAGTCAAAGTATTGTTAGGTGCAATGCGATAGTTGGCTGTGCTTATTGCGATGTATGGGTTAATATTGGCGCTTTCTATAATGCGATTATCTATTCTGCTTATGATGATTGCTCCAAAAGTACCCCATATTGGAAAAGAGCAAGCGATAGCAATGGCTATTATAATGGCAATCTTTGTACCTTTTTTCATGCGCTTGGAGGATTGTGTGTTATCCATGCGAGATTCCTCTGTTCTGTGTAGTGGCAATCAAATTTCCATAATTTCGGGTTGTCGCGGATGTAACGGTTGATTAAATTATGAGATTTAGCGTTGCGGATGATGTGGTCGTGGAAACCGCGTTGCCAGATACCACGGATTTTGATTTCTTTCATGGTCTGATATTTCAGATAACCAACCACTGAACTCAATGTAGGGGCGGGGTCTACCCGCCCGTGATTATCAATAATGATAATCATATGAGCGTGATTGGGCATGATGACATAATTGTCGATAATGACACAGTCGTATTTTTCGGGTAATGTTTGTATTGCGTTGTCGACGACTTGTCCATGGACGGATAATTCAACGTATGGCGTTTGTTTGGTTGGCGGGCGGGTAGACCCCGCCCCTACAATCGTGCCCAACATTCGATGCATACCCGTGACGTTGAATGTCACAAAATACGCACCTGAACTTGAATAATCATATTTCCGCAGTCGTGTCGGCTTGCGTTTAGGTAATTCACTCATCCCTCCACACAATCTCCCCGCCAACCACCGTCATCACGCATCGCTCACGCACCTGCCAGCCCTCAAAGGGCATACTTTTCCCCATACTGACGAATTCCGCCGGGTCAATGGCGTACTCCGCACCCAAATCCCACACGGAAAAGTCACCCTGTAGGGGCGGGTTTCCATGCCCGCCCGCTGGCGTTAATCCAAACCTCTCTGCCGGCGCAGTCGTCATCATCTCCACCAATCGCTCTAACGGCATAATCCCCGTCTGCACAAGGTGGGTGTACATCAGGGGAAAGCAGGTTTCCAACCCCACAATGCCGAAGGCACTGCCCGCCAGCCCTCGACTTTTCTCCTCCGCACTGTGAGGGGCGTGGTCGGTGGCAATCATGTCAATTGTGCCATCAAGACAGCCATCGATAAGGGCTTGTCTGTCCTCTTTTGCGCGCAAAGGCGGATTCATCTTGTAATTCCCGCACTCCTGCAAATCCTGGTCACACAACAGCAAATGGTGAGGTGTGACCTCGCAAGTCACATCAAGTCCTTCGGTTTTCGCTGAACGAATTAGCTCCACGCTTTCTTTCGCCGAAATATGGCACACATGATAGGCACAGCCTGTTTCTCGCACCAAACGCAAATCCCGCTCCAATTGCCGCCACTCGGATTCAGAGGATATGCCACCATGTCCGTGGGTTCGGGCGTACTCGCCGTCGTGAATATAGCCTCCGTGGAGCAGTTCCTCGTCCTCGCAGTGTGCCACAATTACTTTGCCAAGTCGTGCGGCCTCGGTCATGGCGGCACGCATCATGCCCTCATCTTGCACTCCCTTGCCGTCGTCGCTGAATGCCACCACATGGGGGGCGAGAGCCGCCATGTCCGCAAGCCCTTCCCCCTTTTGCCCCACGGTAATCGAGGCGTAGGGAAGCACTCTGACCGCCGCATTGTCCTGTATCAACTCCTGCTGTTGCCGCAGGTTGCATAAGCTGTCCGGCACAGGGTTCAGATTGGGCATACTGCATACGGTGGTAAAGCCACCACGAGCGGCGGCATTTGTGCCTGTTGTCATTGTTTCTTTATAGGAAAAACCCGGCTCACGAAGATGCACATGCACATCAACAAAGCCGGGAAAAATAGTATGATGGGGTAGGAAAAAGACCTCTGCGTCAGAGGTTGGGGTGTAATCAGCAGGGAGTAGGGTGACATTATCTCCGTTCACCTCCACACAGCGTGAAAGCATAGCACCATCACTGTATACAGCAACCCCGGAAATAATGAATTTCATTGTAACCCTCCCATAATAAATTATCTACATACAGTATATCATACATATTAGGGAATTGTCAAGCGGGATTTTGCGATTTTTGTAAAAAGAATATATGGCTATCTGGTTAGTTAATGGAACAGCCAAAGTGTTGTCATTAAGGTTGTATCGAAACAAAAAGAACAGATAATTTCCCGTCCTAAACTCAAACAAACAGCACCGTCATCGCGAGGCGTGATTTTCGCCGTGGCGATCCATTAGTTGAATGATTTGTTCAGCGAAATCCGCCCGCCACGAAATGGATTGCTTCGTCACTTCGCT
>WQSD01000118.1 GCA_009788105.1 Oscillospiraceae bacterium
ACATTTGCAGTTCCTCCGTTTTGTGTGTTAAAAAAGTCGGCAAAAGTGCGTGTCAGCACCTGTTGTCCCTGTGTATTCACGTGTGTGCCGTCTTCGCACAGTAGCTGACCCGCCCTTGGGTAGCCAAGCATTGCTCCCCGTAGGTCAACAAGCGGAACCTTAGCGACACGTGCAATCTTTTCGACTCTACGACTGTAATTCTCTTGATGACGATAGATAGAGTTTATCCCATCTAACCACTTGACTATAACGCCTTTGTCCAAATCGCGACAAAACCAATCATGAAACCGCTGTGGTTCGAGAGGAGTGAGTGTACATAAAATCGGGATTATCCCCTCTCTTTTCACAAAGTCAATTAGTTCATAATACAGTCTCTCAAATTGGTCAAGCGGCACATGTGGGCTGTGGTCGCTATCTGGATTTGCGGCGATTTCGTTCCAATGATAGTCGCAATCGTTGCCGCCATAGTTCATGATAATAGCATCACATTTACCATCATTAGCAAGGAATTTCTCAATTTGTCGCCGCCCGCGAACAACAGTGCAACCAAAAGAGGAAAAATTCTCGATTTCACCGCCGAAAACAGCAGAAATGGCAGTCGTATCAATGTGGCAGTCCACATGATAACGTCCTGTGTCCGGGTGGATTTGCACCCCTTTAAGTATTGAATCTCCAAAAAAATTGATTTTTTTAAGTGTGTTCATACTGGTATTATACACCATTTCCAAACAAATTGCAAGAGGGTAGGAATATATTTTATAAAAACTTTGGGACTTGACATCAAAACAGAGAAGTGATATACTTCAAATAGTCGCCGCTGGCGGTGTTGAAATCAATGCTAATCAAATAACAAAAACACCACCGTGCAAAAAGAAAACCACCTTCGGACTTTATCCAAAGATGGTTTACTGACTATTCGTTCCTTTTGTGCTACATATGATATTGTAAAATTTAATCTCGAATGTCGTTAATAAATACAATCTCGTTCGGCAAACGCAAGCCCAAGCGTCGGCGAGCAATGCGAATAATCTGTTCGTCGTCAAATGCCATTTCAAGCTGATATTCCAGCTCAGAAATGCTTTCGTCAAGTTCATCAATTCTGGTTTGCAACGCATCACGCTGGTCTTGTAGATTATTAGACTCTATTTGAAGCCTGACAATCATAATTAAACTAAATATAATTATAACAACAATTGCGGTTTTTAGGAAGAAGTTACTTCCTCCTTTTGCGTTTGGTGCTGCCATCTTTTGAACCTCTCTTGTTTTATGAATAGCAAATCGCTACCTAAATCCTTTTGTTGCTGCAGTTTTGGATTTTGTCATTTCTTTCTTTGTATATGATACAAGATATTTGTGTGCCAGTTTATCTGCCAGCTTTTTATATATCTTCTGTAATACATGAATTATTGGCATTACAACTCGCTTTTTAATCCAGCGGAAAACTCGCCGTATAAATTTTACGATTTTTTCGGCGACTTTGTAGACCAACCGCCCAATGGTAAAATAATATATTCCAAAGCCTGTGAGCTGACCAAACAATGCGAAAATTCGCACCTGACCTCTATTAGCCATGAAAATAAAAAGGATTGTGACCACAGCTGAAAATATCCAAAATATTATGTCTTGCAGGAATACAATGCTGTTGTAGATAAAAGATGAATGATTAAATTTGCCTTTGAGCTTTTTTTGCTCTGTGGCTGGTGGAGGAAATGCCACACGAAAAATGCGAAAAATGTCGTATATCACGCCCAACGCCGCTCCGACAGCCGCCGAATATAACAGCAAGATAAACAGTTGCCCTTGGGTTATGTCAAACATTAACTACGCCCTCGGAAAAAACTTTTCTTTTTTTCAGTACGTTCAATATAATAAAATCCTCGAACAGTTCCTTCAAGGTGCATTTCGCCGCTGTTTACGTCCAGTTTGGATATTTGCAGTCCTTCGCCGTCGATATTAAGCATTCCTGCGGTGGTTTGTAGGGACAATGCCATTTCGTCAAATGCCATCACGTCAAGTATGCCTGTAAGTGTCATTTCGACACGGTTATGTAGAGTTAAATTGTGAGGGGCGTTTTCTTTTGGGGTTATCATGATATAGTCCTCCAGGGATTTAGAACCTGTATTCGGTAGTGTCAAAAATCCGTATATTGACATATTTTACGCCACTCGTCGTTGCTCGTCAGTTAAATATTTCAGATATTCGCCCTCCTCGCGCCTAGATTGGCGTGAAAATCTGCACAATATCCGAACATTTGCCATACTGAATACAGGTTCTTATATCATAATAATATGCTTTTGTGGTAGTGGTTATGCCCCAACTACTCTACAACTTCGTACATTTCACAGGCTTCTTCTTTTCGTGCGTGTTCTTTTATGGTTTTCACACGAACGCACACCTCTTTTTGACCGAAGGTGATTTTAATCATGTCGCCCTCTTTCACCTCGTAAGAGGCCTTTGCTTTGTTGCCGTTTACCACAACTCGCCCGGCGTCGCACGCCTCGTTTGCAACGGTACGCCGAACAATCAGCCGCGAAACTTTCAGATATTTATCAAGACGCATAAGTGTGTCCTCCGATGGATTGTGGTAATAGTATATCATGATTTTGCAAGGAATGCAACCCCTAAATTCATTTGGGGCTCTCTTGAATTATCTTAAAATCTGAAAATCCGAAAATCTATCCTAAAATCCGAAAATCCGAAAATCTTTCGGCTAAAGCCCTTGACTAAATCTCGTTTTTGTTGTATAATAATATTATGTTCAAACCTTCACACATGGGTGCGTAATGGTTTCGACGGAGATTTTGAGGTACAGTAAGCGGGCGGAGCATGGGCTAAGCTCCTAAATATCGGTCCACCTAAATTAAACGCTAACAATAAAACTGTAGCGCTCGCCGCATAGGCGACCTGAGCTCCTTGTGAGCCCGTCACCCCACGGATTACCGTGACCGCGGGACTGGCGTAACACTAACGGTGAACGTGAGTCTGCCTTTTTCGTTTGAGCGGACCATGCACTAAAACGATATTTCCGCAGTTTGCCTGAGCATCGGCTGCTGTGGGAAGAAACACTAATAGATTCTCTGCGCCCGGAGAAGGCTGTACTGGCAAGTTTTCGGACAGGGGTTCGACTCCCCTCGCATCCACCAGCGGCGAGTCGCCGCAGACAATATCAGGGCTTGTTTAGTGCAAGTCCTTTTTGCTTTCAATCACCAATTGTGCATCCGTAAGCGAAAATAACTGCCCTGAACCCTTGCGTACGATTAAACGAATGGAACTGTTAGCGAATGAATGGCGGTCGCAACGCGACACGAATAAATCAGGGCTTGTTTAGTGCAAGCCCTTTTTGCTTTCAATCACCGACGCGTGTTCTTGAAAGACCGCACAAATGGAAAGGTTTTTTTGAAAAAAGAATGTTATAATGAAATTGTGATTCTAATATCCAAGAGATTTCTCCAAGAGATTTTTCGCCCTTTTGTATTGACATATACCAAGAAATGCGGTATAATATCCAAGGGGTTTTTTCGCCCTGGAAATTTTACATACTGCGAGGTGCAAAATATGCATAGTGACCCAAGTTACAAAGGTTCTGAAAATCTTGAACCCACCCCAAATAATGGAAGTGCGTTAAACTGTTTGCTCGGTACGCTTGGCGCAATACCGGGGGCAATAGTCGCCGCTGTTCCTATGGTGATTGGCTTGAATTTTGGGTGGATAGTGGGCTGGTTAGCCTTCCTTATCCCTTTTGGTGCGGCGTTCGGCTATGAAAAGCTGGGTGGCAAAAGAGGTTTTTTTCGTGTGTTGATCGTTGTTATCTCTTCCTTGATAGGCTTGTTAATTGGTTCATTAGTCGGGTTGTCTTTGTTTTGGAGCAGAGATTGGGCTCTTTCATTTTTTACAACCTTTGAGTTGGTAGTAGACTATTTTTTCTATTCAGCAGATTTCCGTGCAGACTTGGTTGTTGATATGCTTCTTGGGATTGCAGGCGTAGGATTTGGTGTTTGGTCAGCACTACGCAGAGAGCCTGCTGTGCCAGGGTTTGACGGAGGAACAATAATCGACGCCGAGGGCAATGTAGTTCCTGCAACAACCTTTGACGAAGAGGGCAATCCTGCTTCGGTTGCAACAACTACCACAGAAGCGGTCATATGGGGTGAAGCGAGCGGAACTGCTGTCGGCAGAATTACGGTGACACGGGAAAAGAGCTTTGCTGGCTCGGCGATTAAATTTTTGTGCGTTCTTAATGTAAGCCACCCTGACTTTTTGGCAAAGACAGCCGGGTCAGGCTTTATGAGCAAAAACGAGTGGGTGAAAAATTCGCCAAACCTAACCAAGGTGAAAAACGGCGAGAGCGTGACCATTGATATTCCGTATAATGTGAATAAACTATATGTGGTTGCATTAACATCTACAGGAAAAGTTTTCAGCAATGAATTGATTATCAACGCAGAGAATATGTTTGCGTCTTTTAATGTGAAGATGAAAATGGGTACGACCGAAAATGTTATTACTTTGACGCAGGTGTGATTGCAATGCGGAAAAACACAATGGTATTCACCACCCGCATAAACGACAATTTAATTCTGACGCAAGATAAGCAGGGGCTGACCTTTGGTAGCGATGCCCTGCTTCTTGCGTCTTATATTCGTCCCGGCGCAGATAAGTCACGGCGAACTGCCGCAGAGCTTGGTGCCGGTACGGGGGTAATCT
>WQSD01000119.1 GCA_009788105.1 Oscillospiraceae bacterium
TTTTGGCGTTTTCAAAAACCGTTGCTACGCAACGAAGTACGTTTTTGAAAAACCAAAAAAATTCGCTCCAAGCGGAAAATCACCGCTTATCCGCCGAGATAGAAAGCACACTCCTTATCTCACCTAAAATTAACAGGTGCGTTTACACTGTGTTCATTACATGTTCACGAACAAGCTGTCGAAATGTGATATACTATAATCAATATGTTAAAAAACGATTCGGAGGAAAATTGTCAATGAAAAAAGCAATGACAACGGTGAAGTTTAACGGCACACCGGAGCAGGAAGCAAAGTTAGACAAGTCTGTCGCCCAGTGGAAAGGAATACCGGGAGCTGTGATGCCAGTTTTGCAAGAGGCGCAAGGGATTTACGGCTATCTACCCGAAGAAGTGCAACGGATGATTGCCCTAAAACTGGAAGTTCCATTTGAGGAAGTGTACGGAGTGGTGTCATTCTACTCCCAGTTCATCCTTAATCCAAAAGGAGAAACCGACTTCTCGATTTGCCTTGGCACTGCGTGCTATGTTAAGGGTGCGGGCGACATTGTGAACCGCATTTCTGCCAAGTTGAACGTGCAGTCAGGCACGACCACCACTGACGGGAAGTATTCCCTTGAGGCCACCCGCTGTATTGGTGCGTGCGGTCTTGCGCCAATTATCACAGTAAACGGCGAAGTTTACGGACGCATTAAAGACATGGACGAAGTTGACCAAATTGTTAAGAAATATACGGGAGTATAGGAGGGAAATACATATGATTAAATCAGTTACACAACTAAAAGAACAAATCGCCAGCACCAAGAACGACTTTATCTTGCGTCTTGGCAACGAAGTGCCAGCCACATCAAAAGCCAAGCGACACGTGCTTGTTTGCGGAGGGACAGGCTGTCTTTCTGCGAAAAGCGAAGTGATGGTTGCCGAATTTAACAAGCATATCGCCGCAAACGGCATCGGGGACGACACCCAAGTTATCCTAACCGGTTGCTTTGGGCTGTGCGCACTTGGACCAATTGTGGTCGTCTACCCTGAGGGAGCGTTTTACTCCAACGTGGAATTAGCGAACATCGAGCGTATCGTGAAAGAACACCTTGTTGCGGGCAAAGTTCCCTCTGACTTGGTATACGAAGAAACGGTGCAAGCGGACGGCACAATCGGCTGTCTGCAAGAAACAGGCTTTTACAAAAAGCAAAAGCGTATCGCTTTGCGTAACTGCGGCATGATTGACCCTGAGTGCATTGACGAATATATCGCTTTCGACGGCTATCTCGCTCTTGCTAAGTGCTTGACCGAGCATAAACCGCAAGATGTGATTGACATTGTGAAGCAGTCGGGCATTCGTGGGCGTGGCGGCGGCGGTTTCCCCTCAGGGACAAAGTGGCAGTTCGCCGCTGACCAGCCACCTGGGCAGAAATATGTGGTCTGTAACGCTGACGAGGGCGACCCTGGTGCGTTTATGGACAGAAGTATCCTTGAGGGTGACCCCCACTGCGTGATTGAGGCAATGGCTATCGCAGGCTACGCAATTGGGGCAAACGAGGGCTATGTTTACGTTCGTGCCGAGTATAATATTGCGGTGAATCGTTTCCGCATTGCTATTGAGCAGGCGCGCGAAAAGGGACTGTTGGGCAAAAACATCTTCGGACTTGGCTTTGACTTTGATGTGCATATCCGCCTTGGTGCGGGAGCGTTTGTGTGCGGTGAGGAAACTGCACTAATTGCCAGCATGGAGGGCTTCCGTGGCGAACCTCGTCCGCGCCCGCCGTTCCCTGCGGTCAAAGGAATGCTTGCAAAGCCGACCGTACTGAACAACGTGGAAACCTACGTGAACATTCCGTGGATTATCCTCCACGGCGCAGACGCCATGAACAGTATCGGCACAGAGAAGAGCAAAGGCACGAAAGTGTTCGCTCTTGGCGGAAAAATCACCAATGCAGGTCTTGTGGAAGTGCCAATGGGAATCTCTCTCCGTGAAATCGTGGAGGAAATCGGCGGCGGCATTCCGGGTGGCAAAAAGTTCAAAGCCGCACAAACTGGCGGACCATCAGGTGGCTGTATACCAATGGATTTGATTGATACTCCGGTTGACTTTGACAGCCTGACCGCTATCGGCTCGATGATGGGTTCGGGTGGTCTGGTGGTTATGGACGAAGACACCTGTATGATTGACATTGCCCGCTTTTTCCTTGACTTTACTGTTGAAGAAAGCTGCGGAAAGTGTAACCCATGCCGTATTGGGACCAAGCGTCTGCTTGAAATCCTTGATAAAATTATCGCAGGTAACGGAACTCTTGAGGACTTGGACAAGTTGGAGGAGTTGAGCGAAACCATTATCGCATCTTCTCTCTGCGGACTGGGGCAAACTGCGCCTAACCCGATTTTGTCTACACTCAAATACTTCCGTGACGAGTATATTGCCCACGTGGTGGACAAAAAATGTCCTGCGGGGGTGTGTACCAACCTGCTTGAGTATTACATCATTCCCGAGAAGTGCATTGGCTGTACCCTGTGTAAGCGGGTGTGCCCTGTGAATGCCATTTCGGGCGAGGTGAAGCAAGTCCACGTGATTGACACCGAGAAGTGCATCAAGTGCGACGCGTGCGTGCCGGCTTGTAAGAAGTTTGGTGCGGTTGTGAAGAGGTAGGGGAACAACATGCCAAAGTATAGATACCAGCATGGGAATGACGAAATTGTGGTGAAAACCCCTTTGCTTGGTGGGTCAAGTGAGTTGTATATAAACGGTGAAATGACTGATAGAAGTTTCGGTTTGTTTGAGGATAGACTTCATGGCAAATTGAAAAGCGGCGAAGAAATAAAGGCAATTTGTAGTGTCGGTTTTTTTACACCGAAAGTTACTTTGTTTGTTGATGGCAAGCTATCGCATCCGTTAAAATAACCACCACACCGCCGTAGGGGCGACCGCCCTCGATCGCCCGCGGCAATGGGTTTGCACTGCATGAACTTCCCCTCTAAGGAGGGGTGGATTGCCGCAAAGTGAATTTTGGCTACAACTATCGTTGGCGGCAAGACGGGGTGGCTCGTTGTCGCTGATGTATCGCTGAACCACCCCGTCTTGCGGAAAACCACCGCAAGCCACCCCTCCACGGGAGGGGAAGAAGGGCGGCGACAATAACACCAATGGAGGTAAACATGAAAGAACAATATCGTGAAGAGATTGACGAAATAGTTAAAAGCATTTTGTCCGCTGTTCCAGTATCAGAAATTTACCTCTTCGGCTCATTTGCCAAAGGTGAAGAAACACCTGACAGCGACTTTGATTTCTACGTTGTCATTCCTGATGACAGCGGAATGAGGGAACTTGAGGCGAACTGGGCGATTGATGGTGCTATCGTTGGTAGAAAACGTGACATTGATATGATTGTTGGAACCCAAAACAAATTCAACAAACGCCAAAACTACTTGTATTCTGTAGAAAACGAAGTTAAGGAAACAGGAGTGAAATTACATGGATAAACTAGAAGTAATAAAAGAATGGTTTGTATTTTCTGACAGAGATTTAGCTTCTGCACAACATTTGCATACTACAATGCATCCTGTGCCGATTGAGTTAGTCTGTTATCTTTGTCAACAATCTGCCGAAAAGGCACTGAAAGCATTTTTGATTTATTCCGATGTTATGCCAGACAAAATTCACAACTTAACTCGTCTAAAAGAAAAAAGTATGAAATTTGATGTTTCGTTTACTGAATTATCAAAAGAATGTTCAAGACTAACTCCTTATTCTTCGCAACCAAGATACCCTAATGAAATCGAAATCACCGAGGGTGACGCACTATTGGCATTGCAAGATGCAGAGAAAGTGAATGCGTTCGTAAAAAGCAAAATTCTAAAACCCAAAAACATATCAATGTGCGGTATTGACTGCGACGCTTGCAGTTACAAAATCGAAGGTAAGTGCGAAGGCTGTCGCATATCTGCGGCGAAGGGGGAGTGTGTTTGGGGCGGTCGGTGCGAACTTCACGACTGTGCCGCTGAACAAAAATTGCCCCATTGCGGTAAATGCAAGCAGTTTCCTTGTGCCAAGCTCGAAGAATGGGCATCTTCGGAAAACCCTGAACGCATTGATAATCTCAAAAAAATGAATGAAGAAACTACATAGGAGAATCTCTATGGAACAAATTAAAGTAAAAATTAACGGCGTGGAAATCACTGTGCCGAAAGGCACGACTGCCCTTGAGGCGGCGCGCCAAGCGGGGATTAACATCCCCACACTCTGCTACTTAAAGGAAGTGAACGAAATCGGTGCTTGCCGTGTATGCCTTGTGGAAGTCAAAGGTGCGCGTGGCATGGCGGCGGCTTGCGTGTATCCCCTTGACTGGGACGGCATGGAAGTGTTCACTAACACCCCGAAAGTGCGCAAGCTACGCAAGGAAAACCTTGAGCTTATCGTGTCCAACCACGACAAGCGTTGTTTGTCGTGTCTGCGTAACACCAACTGCGAACTGCAAAAATTGTGCGCCGAATATGGCGTTGATGAGGACAAATACGAGGGCGATAAGACGGCTGTTGCCTTTGATGACAAGTCGTCAGCTATCGTCCGCGACAACAGCAAGTGCATTCTGTGCCGCCGTTGCACCTCCATTTGCACCAAGGTGCAGGAAGTGGGGGTTATCGGGGCGAACAACCGCGGATTTTACACCGAGGTTGGCAGCTTTTTCGAGCATAGCCTTGACGACACCGCGTGCA
>WQSD01000120.1 GCA_009788105.1 Oscillospiraceae bacterium
ACTGCAAAGCCGCAAGGGAAATTCTTGTTGGCGAACACGGCGTGGGCAGGGTTATTGCACGCCCCTTTGTAGGGGAGGCGGGGGCATTTGCCCGAACGGCAAACCGCAAAGATTTTTCTCTGCCGCCACCCGCACCGACTGTGCTTGACGCTCTTGTAAGCGCAGGATATGATGTTATCGCCATGGGCAAGGTGGACGATATTTTCGCAGGGCAGGGAATAACTGACCGAGTGAAATTTAGCGGAAACACCGATGGCATGGAACGGCTTTTAGAGTTGGCGGAGCGTGATTTTTGCGGACTTTGCTTTTGCAATCTTGTGGATTTTGATATGCTTTACGGGCATCGCAACGACATAAATGGCTTCGCCGCAGCGTTATCCGAGTTTGACGCTTGGTTGCCTGCGTTTATGGCAAAGTTGCGAGAAGATGATGTGGTTATCATTTCTGCCGACCATGGCTGTGACCCGGGTTTTCCAGGCACAGACCATACACGGGAGTATGTGCCGTTAATCGTAGCAGGAAAAAGCGTGCCTCCTGCTAACCTTGGCACAAGTGATAGCTTTTCAGAAATAGCAAAGATAATTGAACGCTTTTGCTTGAATAGCAATGAATAACAGTACAAAATCTACTCCCCGTTATACAAAGCTGTCGATAAATATCTTTCCCCAGTGTCCGGCAAAACTACAACTATTGTTTTGTCCTTGTTTTCCGGGCGAGCGGCAAGCAAAGTTGCCGCATATGTGGCAGCCCCGGACGAGATTCCCACCAACAGCCCTTCAGTTGCCGCTAATCTGCGAGAAGTTTCAAATGCTTGCTCGTTGGTGACGGTTATAATTTCATCAACCACACTTGGGTTGAAAACATCAGGCACAAATCCTGCACCGATTCCTTGAATTTTGTGGGGAGCAGGTGCTCCGCCTGAAAGCACAGGGGAGTCGGTAGGCTCTACGGCGACAATTTTGACATTAGGATTTTTGCTTTTCAGCACCTCGCCGACCCCGGTTATTGTGCCGCCTGTGCCAACTCCGCCAACGAAAATATCCACGTTGCCGTCGGTGTCGTTCCATATTTCAATCGCCGTGGTGTTTCGGTGGATTTCGGGGTTAGCAGGGTTAGCAAACTGACCGGGGATAAATGAATTTGGCGTTTCTGCGGCAAGTTCTTCTGCTTTTGCAATTGCCCCTTTCATGCCTTTAGCTCCATCAGTAAGCACAAGCTCTGCGCCAAGGGCTTTGAGCAAATTGCGACGCTCAACGCTCATGGTTTCGGGCATAGTTAAAATCAGACGATAGTTTTTTGCAGCCGCCACAAAAGCCAGCGCAACCCCGGTGTTTCCGCTGGTCGGCTCTATGATAACTGTGTTTGGCTTGATAAACCCCTTTTTTTCTGCGTCGGCAATCATGGCATAGCCGATTCTGTCCTTGACGCTGCCCAGCGGATTGAAATATTCCAACTTAGCAACAATCTTTGCGTTCAATGATTTTTCATTGCTATAATTTTTAAGTTCCAACAGTGGTGTTTTACCAATAAGTTCTGTTAAGTTTTGTGCGATATTTGGCATTACAATGCCCTCCTTGTTGATTACATACAATGTGTATATGTAATATATGCTAATAATATTATAACACATTTGCTCTGCATTGTCAATAGCTTTTTCATACTTCACATATATTTTTCGTAGGAATTCAAAAAAACACTTGCAAAAACAGTAATAATGTGTTATAATGCTTTCTGTAAAAAAATAATGCAATGTTTGTTTGGCGGAGCAATAGATGAAAATATCAGCAAAATCACGATATGCACTTGCGGCACTTATAAAAATAGGGCTTGGCGGCGACGAAAAATCTGTCGCAATTTTATACCTATCAGAAAATTTAGGTGTTTCAAAAATTTATTTGGAACAAGTTTTTTCGCTGTTAAAACGCGGGAACATTGTTGTTTCTACAAAAGGGGCAGGCGGCGGCTATCAATTATCACGTCCAATGCACGAAATAACTGTTTATG
The DNA here is from genome assembly GCA_009788105.1 of Oscillospiraceae bacterium. GTDB lineage: Bacteria > Bacillota > Clostridia > Oscillospirales > CAG-272 > WQSD01. The sequence continues at coordinate 2,005 of WQSD01000120.1, forward strand.
ATATTTTGTTAGCCATTGAAATCCCTTTGTTTGAAAAAACGGCAGAAACAGTTGCAGACAAAGCACCAAATATCGAATTTACTTTACAAAGCGAAGTATTCAAAAAGTTAGATGTCATCATACCCGAAACATTAAAAAAGATAACATTAGGTTCGCTTGTTACAAAAGCCGAGCAACACGGCAACGATGGCGGGATGTACTATATTTGAGCCGAGTAAATAGGTTTGAAAGTAACAATTGAAAGGACGCATGGGACAAAGCACAAATTTCATGAATTTTTGTGTGCGGTTCCCCTCGTGCGTGGCACATATGAAAATAACAGACATTTTAAGCACCGGAAAAGTCACGGTGTCCTGCGAAGTATTTCCGCCGAAAGCAGATGCTCCGTTGGAAAATTCACAGAAAATCATTCGTGAAATTGCCGAGTTAAAGCCCTCTTTCATGAGCGTGACATACGGCGCAGGCGGCACAACCCAGGAAAACACTGTCAAAATAGCTGATGAAATTCAAAATGTTAATAACATAACCGCTTTAGCGCATCTTACCTGCATTGGTTCAAATAAAGAAAATATTGCGCAGGTGTTAAACGAGCTGAAATCACACAATATTACAAACATTCTTGCACTAAGAGGGGACTTTCCGGAAAATTGGCCGTCAACCGACCCGGGAGAGTATCGGTATGCCAGCGAATTAACCGAGGCAATACTGCAAAGCGGTGATTTTTGCGTTGGTGGAGCGTGCTACCCCGAAGGTCACACAGAGGCGAAAAGCCTGCAATCGGACATTGAATACTTGAAAGTCAAAGTTGACTCGGGGTGTAGCTTCCTTACTACACAAATGTTTTTCGATAATAACATTCTGTACAATTTTATGTTTCGTATGCTGAAAAACGGCGTTGATGTGCCTGTAGTAGCTGGCATTATGCCGGTTACCAACGCGCGTCAACTTGCCAGAATTCATACCTTGTCAAATGCCACCGTGCCACCTCGCTTCCGTGCCATCGTTGACCGCTTTGCTGACAATGCGGATGCAATGAAACAAGCCGGAATTGCCTATGCAACTGAACAGATAATCGACCTTGTTGCCAACGGGATAACTCATATCAATATTTATACCATGAATAAGCCAGATATTGCCGGGCGGATTATGAGCAATTTATCCGAGATATTCAAATGATAAATATCGCTGTAAAGGACGTGCTTCGTTATCTTGGTTATGGACAAAACACGGCAGACCAGCGTATTTTGGAAAAAATCAATCAATTAAATGATGAAGTAGCAGGCATTATACTGCCTAAAAGTGTTTTTAAGATTTTTGACTGTCAGGTTGATGAAAAAAGCGTGACTTTTGGTGGTTTTACAATACATAGCACCCACCTGGCACGACATTTGAACGGCTGTGCCAAGCTGGCATTGTTTGCTGTTACTTTGGGTGCAAAAGTTGATACACTAATTCGTCGCTATTCGGTGAACGAAATGGACAAAGCGGTTATTGCAGATGCGGTTTGTACTGCTATGACAGAGGCGTTTTGCAACAAGGTTGTAGCTGAGATACAGGCGCAAGATGAGCTTTTTAATTTACAAGCCATCAATCGTTTTAGTCCTGGCTTTGGCGATTTTAGCATTACGCACCAACGCGATGTTTTGGCATTGTTAGACTGCGAGAAGCGAATTGGACTTACATTAACGGACAGTGATATGCTGTGCCCGAACAAGTCGGTTACGGCTATAATAGGATTCAGGAGTGGCGCATGAAAGACTTTTTAAGTAAACTTGGGAAAGAATTGCTGGTTTTGGACGGGGCAATGGGAACAATGCTTCAGTCCAAAGGATTGACCATTCAAGAAGTGCCTGAGATATGGAATTTAACTAATCCTGACGCTGTGTTAGAAATTCACCGTGCCTATGCACAGGCAGGGTGTGATATAATATCCACCAATACTTTTGGTGCGAATAGCTTAAAGTTAAACGACACCGGTCATAGTGTCGGGGAAGTAGTGACTTCTGCCGTTGCGCTTGCTCGTCGCGGTGCAGATACGACCGGAGCGTTGGTTGCATTAGACATAGGACCAACAGGCAAACTGCTTGCCCCTATGGGGGACTTGGATTTCGAGCAAGCGGTAAACATATTCGCAACTACAGTAAAAGCCGGGGCAAGTGCCGGGGCTGACTTAATCTTGCTTGAAACAATGAGCGATACATACGAGATTAAGGCGGCAATGCTGGCGGCAAAAGAAAATTGCGATTTGCCGATACTTGTTACTGTCACCCTGGACGAGGCAGGGCGGCTACTAACAGGAGGCGACTTGTTGACTGCGGTGTCCCTGATTGAGGGGCTTGGCGCGGTTGCCTTGGGGCTAAACTGCGGGACAGGCCCGGAGCAAATGCAGGTCATGCTCGCCGAGCTTAGCCGTCACTCAAGCCTGCCTATTATGATAACACCCAACGCAGGTTTGCCGCAAGTTGTGAATGGGCGAACAACCTTTAATATTGCCCCAAGTGATTTTGCCTCTCAGATGGCGGCAATCGCCAAAGGCGGAGCACACATAATTGGCGGATGTTGCGGCACCACACCTGAACATATGGCGGCTGTAGTGAAAGCGTGCAAAGGGATAGTCCTTGCCCCGCCGACGAAAAAA
>WQSD01000121.1 GCA_009788105.1 Oscillospiraceae bacterium
GTTTGGCGTGGGGATTGGCTTGTTTTTGGGAACGAAAATTTTTTAACTTTTTTCGTTTTAGGGCTTGACTTTTCTTAGCAGGTTTAATGTAAAACACCTTGGGGCGTTGCCCCAAACCCCACTTAGGAACTTTTTGAAAAAAGTTCCTAAGAACCTCAAAAACCTTGGTACAAAAGCACTATGTGCTTTTGAGAAAAAAGTTTTTGTTCCACCTTTTTACAAAAAGGTGGTCGGGTGTGGGGTGAAACCCCACGGTCTTGACCCTTTTCTTAGATCGCCGAAATGCGTGAGCGGGCAAGGTGGTCGGGTGTGGGGCGAAACCCCACGGTCCTGACTCTCTGGGCGAATAGCCCGCGGTCCTGACCCACTTCTTAATCCCCTATGGTCAGCTGGTTTTGCCCCGCGTCATAGTCCGGGATAATCACTCCTGCTACAGGGATTTTGCTTTTCCGCAGGGATTTGTACTCTTCTCCCTCCGGGGCAGGCGTCACCTGTTCAAGGGTGGCGTTTTTCCGCAGGGTGATAAGAGTTACCCCACCGGCAGAGCGGGTTGCCTTTTCGGCAACAAGGGTGCTGTCAATGATAATCCCGCGCCTGTCGCTTGTGGCAAGCATAAGCTCCATCGGCTCGCTAACGCAGAATATTCTCACCAGCGGGCTGGCATCCGAGTATGCCCCTGTCAGCTTTTTGCGGTTTGTCTTGGTGGCATATGCCGAAATTGGCACACGCACCCCCTTGCCGTTAGCGAAGAAGAACATCATGTGGGTGGTGTCGACAAACTCTGCCACATTCTTCATAAACAGCACTTTCTCTCCGGGGTCAAGCCCCAGTTTAGCAGGGATAAAGTCACCCATCGCCGAAGCCTTGGTCGGGTCAAAATCATTAGCTTTTGCCTTATAGCATTGGGCGGCGTCGGTGAAGAAGAGAAGTTCGTGTACGTTTTCTCCCTCATACTCGCAAATAATTTCGTCCCCCTCTTTCAGGTGCTGTTCGTCCGCACCACGAAGGGATTGCAGGGTGATTTTCTTGAAATAGCCCTCACGGGTCAGAATAAAGCGGACGTTGTAATTTTCAATCTCTTCTTTTTCGTCAACAATATCAATTTCATGCCCAAATACAAGCATGGTTTTCCGTGGTTGGGCGTATTTTTTCTTGATTTTCTCAAGCTGTTCGATTATCACGCCTTTCAACTTGGAATCGTTGCCGATAATATCAGCAAGATTGGCAATTTCAGCTTGCAACTCCTCGATTTCCTTGATGCGGTTAAGGATATACTCACGATTCAAATGCCGCAGGCGAATGTCTGCGATATATTCTGCCTGTACTTGGTCAATAGAAAAGCCCTCCATCAAGTTTGGCACAACTTCGCGGTCGTTTGGGGTTTCTCGCACGATTTTGATGGCTTTGTCAATGTCCAACAAAATCTTGCCCAAGCCCATAAGCAAGTGGAGTTTTTTTTCTTTTTGCTCTTTGCCATAGGTCATCTCGCGGCGTAGGCAGGTCATGCGGAAGCGAATCCACTCGTGAAGCAAGTCCACCACACCCAACACACGAGGGTTAGAGTCAATCAGCACATTAAAATTACAGTTAAACTTGTCCTCCAGGGTGGTCATGCGGAACAATTTTGCCATTAGCTTGTCCGGCTCAACCCCACGGCGAAGGTCAATGGTCAGCTTTAGTCCTCGCAGGTCGGTTTCGTCACGGAAATCCACAATATCTTTTATCTTGCCCTCTTTCACCAGTTCAGAAATGCGACTGATAATAGCGTCGGTGTTAGTGGAATAGGGTATTTCGGTAATGTCAATGCAGTTTGCACTTTCGTCGTACTCATACCTTGCACGCAATCGAAAGCCGCCTCTGCCTGTGCGGTAAATTTCCAGCAGTTGCTCTCTGTTATAAAGCAAACTCCCCCCGCCGGAAAAGTCGGGAGCTTTCACAATATCCAGCATCATGTCAGCGTCCATGTGGGGGTTTTTCAGCAGGGCAATAGTGCCGTCGCAAATTTCCGCAAGGTTAAAGGAGCAAATATCGCTTGCCATGCCTACCGCAATGCCTTTGTTTGGCGAAACAAGCACATTCGGAAAGGCAGTGGGGAGCAAAATCGGCTCGGTTTTAGTGCTGTCGTAGTTGTCTACAAAATCAACGGCATTCTGCTCTATCCCGCCAAAAACTTCGGCACAAATTGCCGCCAGCTTTACGTCGGTGTAACGGGAAGCTCCATATGCGTCAAGGCTGTAATGCTTGCCAAATGTCCCCTTCGAGTCCAACAAAGGGTGCAAAAGTGCCCCGTTATCCCGTGTCAGCCGCACAAGGGTTTCGTATATAGCCGCATCTCCGTGGGGATTGTATGCCATGGTCTGACCCACAACATTGGCACTTTTCGTTAGCCCCCCGGTTAGCAGACCCATCTTGTACATGGTGAATAATATTTTACGGTGCGACGGCTTTAGTCCGTCAATTTCCGGGATTGCTCTTGCCTTAATAACCGTCATAACATAAGGCATATAATTCTTCTCGATTGTTTCGGTTATAGGCTGAAGAGTAGAGGGGGCAGAGGTGGCAAAATCTGCGTCCCGCTCGGTTGGTCGCTTTTTCTTTGGCATATATACTTCCTTGATTTTATGTTGTCAACACTATTTTAGCATAAGATAGTGGAGTTGTCAATAGGTAGATCGCCGTAATTGAGCCCGTAATTGAGTCGTTGAATTACAAAAAATCCAGCACCGAAAAAGGCAACTCTCGTGCGTACGGACACCTACCTTCACGAAACTTCGCCTTCGCAATCCTAAATTTGTTGTACGCTTCCACAAATACTTCCAAAACTGCTCGCAATGTTTCTAAACTGCGTGCAAAACACCGACGTCGGCGTCGCAAAATCTAATAACCCATCACGCGTTTCGGCGACCTGCTCGTAGACCTTTCCACACGCCTGTGGAAAACTATTCGCCTGTTCCACCGGGATTTTTTTTAATCCAATTGTACACGTTTGCCTTGCTGAAGCCAAATATTTTGCCCACTCCGCGACCGCTTGTGCCTGAGTAATAAGTTTTGATGGCTTGTTCGCGAATTTCTTCGGGGATTTCTCGTTTTTTAGGGTCGAGTGTGTAAGATTTTTTGCATTGACGGCACACGATTCGCTGTGTTCCAGAGCGATTTTGTCCATTTTTCATTTGTCCTGTCGTCGCTTCGCAACTCGGACATTTTAGTTTTTTATTTTCCATGTTTCTATATATATCATATCAAACGCTTTTTGTCCACAGCCTTTTGCGAGAACTCGAAAACTCGAAAAACTGCACTCACCCTTGGGGAAATGCTGATGTTTTTATCGCTTTGTCAAACGTGCTTCAAAAACTAACAATTGCTTTTCTCTGGCAAGAGGAGAGTTTGAGGACATCGTCGCTGGTGACGGTAAACTCAACAAAATCATTTTCGAGAAAGAAAACGACAAAGTTGGCATTGAGTTATACGTGCAAGATAATGCCGATAATAATTAAATTCATAACTATTATCGAGCCTACTATCCATGCTACCCAGTACCATACAGGACGTTTCTTCGGTTGTTTTCGCACAGTTCCCGACTTGGAAAACGTGCCGAAAGCTATGTCGGTAATGTTTATGGCGGATTGGACTAGCAAAACCATTGTGTAAATAACAAAAGCATACTCCTCAAAAAAAGCAATGTCTGTATAGATAGTAAAAATTCCAGTAGTAATAATCACCACCACGATAATGGCGATTATAATATTAGCCACAGTATTCGGCTTTTCTTTAACTTTTTTGTTACGTATACTGCCGGTATAAACAACAAGCGTTGCACACGCTAAATACAATAAGTAAACACCCATAAAATACCTCAAAACTTACTGTTCTTGTTGTACGAGTTTCTCTTCGCTTTCGCATTGCGTTCCAATACAACAACGCAGAGAAACGCTAATATCAAAGACAATACGACACTTGTTATACTCAATATTTGATGCCCTGGGACAAAGGTTACTACTATTCCGAATACCAAAGTTATAAAAGAAAAAACTTTTATATAATTGAAAAAGCGACTGGTGCTTTCATAAGCAATCGAACCCAAAGTTATAGACACAATAGCAAGTATAAAACCACTATGTTGACTTTCGCAAAAATACCAAACATTGAATATATTAAGTAAAACCCTAACTAAGACAACTATTGCACCTAATAACCAAATGTAACCATGTGTTTTTTTCATAGTGAGTCCTCATTATTGCATTCATAAACACATTATACCACATATTAAGTTTTTGTCAAGTGATTGTCTATGATATACGCAATTTGCACACCACATAATCTATAAATTCCTGTGCCGTTCGGAAAATCCCGCCCCCGCTCCTTGACAAGTCACAAAAAATAAGATATAATATGTTCATGACCGAAAACACATTGCTTAAAAATATAAATTCTCCAGCCCAACTAAAAACCTTGCCTGTGGGACAAATCCCTACTCTTTGCAGCGAAATCCGCGACACCCTTGTGTCGCAGGTGAATGCACAGGGAGGGCATTTGTCGTCTAATCTTGGGGTGGTGGAGCTGACGGTGGCGTTGCACCGCATATTCAACTCCCCACAGGACAAAATTCTGTGGGACGTGGGGCATCAAA
>WQSD01000122.1 GCA_009788105.1 Oscillospiraceae bacterium
TGCCGCCGAGCAGGCTCAGGATAATTCCACAGCCGTCAAACAGGCAACCGTAGTGCGTGAGCGGGCAAGTTCCTAAGTGGGGTTTGGGGCAACGCCCCAAGGTGTTTTAGGGTTTTTCTTCAGTCCGATGGGAGCGATTTTTGCTCCCCTTTTTGTTTTCCTAAAATATTTTTGAAAAAACACATTTTTTTTCGCAAAACCCCTTGACAAGTGATGAAAAATCATGTATAATACCATGGTGAAGTATCGAGGAGTGGCTCAGTTTGGTAGAGTACCTGGTTTGGGACCAGGGGGCCGCAGGTTCGAATCCTGTCTCCTCGACCAATATCAGCGCTGAGGGGCAGTTATTTTCGCATGAAGGGGAATTCATTTCCCCGTAAGCGAAAATAACTGCCCCGAACCCTTGCGTACGATTAAACGAATGGAACTGTTGGCAAATGAATGGCGAGTCACAACGCGACACGAATAATCTTGGGTTCGCGTAACGCGAGCCCATTTTTCGTCTAATCACTTTAAGCAAGTTCTGTATCATCACCTTGACCAAGCGTTTTTAGTGGTGATTGAAAGCAAAAAGGGTTCGCACAAAGCAAACCCTGATATTGTCTGCGGCGACTCGCCGCTGGCAGGGGCGGAAGGAATCGAACCCTCATTAAAAGTTTTGGAGACTTCTGTCATGCCACTAGACCACGCCCCTGTATATATTGTCCTGTAGCATTATATCAAAAACTTTTGTATTTGTCAATAGGTATTGCAAAAAAAGTTGACAAAAATACATCAAAAAATTTCCAGTAATAAAAAATGTAGATTTGATAACAATAGTCTTGGAGCAAAATTGCTCTGATAGTTTTAGGCTTTTGGTATATATCAAAAGCATAAATCTATCATATTATATACCTTTTGAGAGGATTAAAGTACAAAATGCCAAGTAATAAACAAAACCTACAACAAATGAAGATGAAAGCTGCCAGCGAAGTTGGTGTGACGCTAAATCAAGGTGACAATGGTCACTTGACAGCCCGCCAAGCGGGTTCTATTGGCGGTCAAATGGTAAAGAATATGCTTCAGAGCTATGGTTCTTCAACCACTAAAACTACAGCTTCTACAAAATCTACTGCTTCTAACAGTACAAGCGGAACACATTCTAACGGACGTGTTGGTTCTCGTACTAAAAAAAGTACAAGCACTGCGAAGCCTAAAACTTCAAAGTCTACTCCGAAATCTAAAACTTCAAATTCTACAAGCAAAAAAAGCAAATAAGTTGCTTTTAGCTTGAATAGCCCCCCAACCTGCGACAGCGGGTTGGGGGGTGGTTTTTTATTCCTCAAATATTCTTATACCATGAAATTTTTCTCTCAATTCTTGCAACTGTTCTCTGCAAATATCAGTGTGTGCAATGTTAATCAAAGTCAAAGCGTTTGAATTAAAAACTGGAGAGATGTCGGTTATTTGTGTAAATCCAATCCACAACGAACTAAGATTTCTCCAAGGAGATATAGCTTCCAAACACACAACACCTGTTGCAGTAAGCCATAAATCTCTCATATTTGTTAAACCACTAATGCCGTTTATGCAATCAACTGGTGTGAACGCTACGCTTAAAGACTCCAGGTTTTCAAGTTGCGACAAAGTGGAAATGTCAGTAATAGGGTTGTCAGATGCCATCAAACTTTGTAAATTATATAGGTTGCTTAATGGTGTTAAATCATGTATTTGATTAGACCAAATTGATAAATAGTTCAAATTTGTCAAATATACAAGAGCAGAAATTTCGCTTATTTGATTACCACCAATATCTAAAGTTTGAATGTTCAAAAGATACATTAATGGAGTGATGTCGCTAATAAAATTATCTCTAAGGCATAGATGTTGTATATCTTGTGGGATTACGCCTGTGTATATCATTTCGGCAAGGCGCTCATTTGTAATTCCTTGGTTAGCGAACACAAGACTTTGTCTTTCTTCGCTCCACCAATCATTATCATTCACATCGCCCCAACCATCATTCACATCATTCCACCACCAACTTGGCGGCGGGCGCTCCTCCTCCAGCCTTACATAATCCATCTGCTCGAATGTATCAAGGCAGAATGATGCCACCTGCTGACCTGTAATGATGAAGAAATAATCCCCGATATACAGCCCGCGCATATTGCTCCACCACCAGCCACGCCAACCCCAAACTTGGCAAAACTCGTCAAAGGTGAACTCTCCGCGTCGGAAGAAGCCCTCCTCGTCGCAATAGCCGTAAATCAAGTAGGAGGAGTCGCTTTGGAAGCCGATAAGATTGCGGCGTTCGCACACCAAAATGGCACGATGATTCCAGTTCGCCTCTGACCACCAATGTCCGGTCAAGTCGTGGTAGTGGCGTTTGTACACGTCCGCAAGGTCGTCGGTGTTAAACATGGAAATCCGCAAATATCCCCACCAGCCTGTTTCTTCGCAGACATATCGCCCAAATCCGAACAGTCGTCCTGCTCCGAATGGGTGTAGATAGTCAGAGAAACCGGGGATTTTCAGCTCGCTGAGGATTATCGGGTTTGTCGGGTCGGCAAAATCAACGGCAAAAAGGGGATCGGTGTCACGGAAGGTGACGAAGAAAGCAATCTCCCTCATAAATCGCACCGAGAAAACACGCTCCCCAGGGGCAAGTCCGCGAATATCCCCAATCATGTTCAAATCCATGTCCATGACGAAAACATTGTTGGTGCTGACTTCGGTGTTGATTTGACGATAAATACGACTTGGGTCTTCCCAACGACTTTCTGTAATAATTGACTGGAAAATACCCGGCGCAATTTCTATTTCCCATTCCCAGTTAGAAATGTGCCGTCGCCCTCTTTGGTCTATCCAATAATTCATTCCCTCGGTCGAACCGAAATATCGTTCAGTAACAAAATAATCCCGTCTTTGCGAGGTTATAATTCTAAATGTGCCGTCATGTTCATCCATTGCCCACTGGTTCAGCACCCAGCCGTCAACTTCGGCGGCGGCTTCAACGCTAACATAGCCGTTATTCAAGGCAACACGAGTGACACGGGTCACTTGGTAGCGCACGCCATTAGATGCTCCATGATGAATCATACTATCGTTAATTGAGCCATCCCCGCTTTCTTCGTATTCTACCTCACGAAGCCAACTGGTGGCGGTAATAAACATATTGTTGTGGCTGGCGTACACCGTCCAGCCCATGTCCATCAGGGCTTGCGTGCCGATAATGCGACCGCTTCCGCTGGTGTCAATGCCAGAGATAACGGTGTACTGGACACGAGAAATCTCGCCGGTGTGGACAATATCCTGGGGGCGCACCGTGCGGAACTCGCCATTTTCAATAAGATGAGGCACAAAAGTTTCGGGACGGTCGGCGTCAAACCCGCCAAACCAATTAGAATGGTTGGTCACAAGATACAAAGTCTGCCCAATCATGCGGGAAGAAACATAGCTCCCGCTTTGCCCAACCTCGCCAACGCGAACAGGGGCGCGGCTCATGTCGGAAACGTCATAAATCTCCGCCACTACGCCTTGGTTTTGTCGCCAGCCCCACCAACCCCAGCCCCAGTCATCTGCCCAAACATAGCTGTCGTTACTATCGTTGGAATATTGACGCCCTGGCTCATCCCACACATTTGACATCAAAATCAAACGCCCGGGGGTGATGAAAATCTCGAAAGTGTTGCTGACACGGGTGTCGTTTGCGGAATGGCGTGGAATTTGCCACAAAAGCTCCAATTCGCTGCCGTCCACCGCAATAATACTAATCTGGGTGTCGGACACCGCAAAAATGTGAAAGCCGTCAGTTTTCACAATGTCTGCCTCCTGCACGCCCAACACTTGCAGGTTGGTATCGCTGAAATCGGGGGCTTGGTGCCTGTTGTTGTCACTACTGCCCACTTCATTACTTGGAGGAGCAGATTCACCTGGTGCTGATATATTGCCGTCTGGGGAGGAGTCGTTAGATTCGTTTCCTGTGTTGCCATCACCCAAACCCGGGCGGTTAGAGGAATACTCGTTCGAGCCTGAGTTAAGCTCTGCAATCAGCGCATAAATCTCGCTAAAATCTCCCACAGATGTGATGGTTATGGGGCGGCTTGGGGTAGCAAGGGTATGCTCATCCCGATTCAGCAGGAACGCCAGCGAAACACTGGTGGTCAGCATTACCGCAACAACTGTGGCGGCGACGATTCGTTGCATTTTCGTGGACGCAAAGCGAACTGCCGAGCCACGAGGGTTCGCTATATTTGCCTTGGTGGTGTCAATAGCCTGCTGACTTGGCTCTTTGTCCTTCATGTGGTCTTGATATTTTTTCTTGAACATGGTATAGTCCTTTCTAAATAAAGAATAACAGTGATTTCATCGTCTTAAACCTTAACGAACGAAACCGTCATTAAGGTTGTAACGAAATAAAAAATTACTCCATCTTATCCCAAACAAACAGCAACGTCATTGCAAAGCGGTGATTTTCCGCGTGCAATCCACGAGGCAGCGACCTTCCGCCGTGGCAATCCATTAGTTGAATGATTTGTTCAGCGAAATCCGCCCGCCACGAAATGGATTGCTT
>WQSD01000123.1 GCA_009788105.1 Oscillospiraceae bacterium
ATTACATATTTATCACATAACATCAGGAGGAAAACAGTATGTTCAAAAAGATAAAGGGGTTTTTCCTTAAAATAATAAATAGAGTAAAAAGATTTTTCAGAGGAAAGAAAAACAAAGTTTACTACATACACGGCTCAGAGTCATTGCCCACCCCTCTCACTCCGGAGGAAGAGGGGGAAATTATCGCTCGTCTTGCCACAGACGAAAGCGTGCGCGGTGTGCTTGTGGAGCGAAATTTACGATTGGTGGTGTACATTGCCAAGAAATTCGAGAACACAGGCATTTACATCGAGGACTTGATTTCCATTGGTACAATCGGCTTGATAAAGGCCATCAACACCTTTAAGGCAGACAAAAACATCAAACTTGCTACATACGCAAGTCGTTGCATCGAAAACGAAATTCTTATGTTTATCCGCAAGAATAACAATGTCCGCGGTGAAATGTCTTTTGACGAGCCGCTGAACACCGACCGCGACGGCAACGAACTTATGCTGTCTGATATTCTGGGGGACGACGAGGACAGCGTTTTTGGCAGTTTTGAAAGCGAAGAGGACCGCCGCACCGTGCGAGCAGCACTTGCCGAGCTTGAACCACGGGAACAGGAGATTATCTCTCTCCGTTTTGGGCTTGACGGCGGTGACGAGTACACTCAAAAAGAAGTGGCAGATATGTTGGGCATATCCCAGTCGTACATATCCCGCCTCGAAAAAAAGATATTGTTTCAACTACAAGGCGAACTTGCAAACAAGGTTTGACCTGCATACGATGAAAAGGGAGCGGAAATGCTCCCTTTCATTTTTTGCGATTTTTTTGCATATCGGCATTTTTGCATTTTTGCATTGTTTCACAAAACACGGAGCATTTTTCCCTCTGGGTCAGACTGTTTTTCTACTTCCACGCCGCCACAAAAGTATTTGGGTCGGTTTTCGCAAGCTCGCCATAAATTCGGTGCATCTCGGTCACGCACAAAGGTGCAGTCAGATACATTCCCTCCCCAAAGCGGGCTTGGATAGTCACGCCCTGCGGCAGGGGAGCGGCGGTGCGGAGGTAATAGGCGTACTCCACTCCGTCAAAACATGGGGTCAACTGCTCGTCGGTGGTGATTTTGTCAAATGGAGAAAAGCCGTGAAGAATGTCAATGGCATCAAGGTACACATTCACCGCGGTGGTTTCACGCCCAGCACCCTGACCGCCGAATGTATGCTTGCCAGTGCGTTCGCCGGTGTAGTGAATGTAATTCTCCACTCCATAGACCGAATATTCTCCGTCACCCGGGGCGAACAGGGTAGGCTGACAATAGGCGGCGACGCCGTTGCCGTTGCGAACCGCATGACCAACAAGGCGGACACGAAGCCCGCTGGCTTTGAACACGTCAATGTCAGATTTGGTAATGTGTCGCACCCCGAAAGTGGGAATGTCTGCGGGCAAAATGTACGCATTAAAGCCCACATTGCACAGCAGGGTCAGCTTACAGCACAGGTCAACGGCATCAATGTCTGCGGTGGGGTCGGTTTCGGCGTAGCCAAGACGTTGTGCCTCGGCGAGAACGTCGGTGAAATCTGCCCCGTTGCTTTGCATTTGGTCAAGGATGAAGTTTGTCGTGCCGTTGCAGATGCCCCCCACCTCTACCACTGTGTCCGCGCGGGAAACAAGAGCCAGGTTCTTCAGGTAGGGAATACCCCCACCCACGGTGGCAGAATAGGCAACCGACACCCCACGCTGGCGTGCGGCGCGGATAATGTTCACATAATTCTCGGCAAGCATGAGCTTGTTCGCGGTAATCAGGTTTTTCCCCGCCTCAACAGCGGCAAGAGCGATACTACTTGCCGGCTCAAACCCGCCAAGTACCTCGATAACCGTGTCAATTTCCGGGTCGGCGATAATATCTTGCGGGTCGCCTACACGAATGGCGGCGATGCTGTCATGGGCGGTTCGCTCAAGTATTCGCTTAACTGAAATATCGTGGCGTGCCTTGTCAGTCAGCAGAAATTCATGAATTCCGCTACCCACCACGCCGTAACCAAGTAGTCCTACAATCATATTTCACGTCCTTAATGATATAAATTTCAATGCTTGCAAGTATTATACCATAATTATTAGATGGTTGTCAATACAAAAAAAGATTTGTTGGTGAAACAAGACTTATCAAAAAACTTTTTTCAAAAAAAGTATCAGACTGAAGAAAAAGTCTTTTTTGTCTTGGGGCGGTGCCCCAAACCAGCAGGTCGCCGAAATGCGTGAGCGGGCAAAACTTGTGCAGTGTGGGCGCATAGCCCACGACCTTGACCTTTTTCTTCACCCTGAAAATTTTTTCAAAAAAAGTATTGCATTTTTTGAAAAGTGTGGTATAATAGATATGTTCTAAAAATAAAATACACACAGGAGTTTTTCTAACATGGAAAAAACAAAACTTGGAATGTCAATTCCATTGATGGGCGTGTTGGTGTTTTTATCAGCTTTTTTTGGACCAATACCCCTTCTTTTAGTAGCCGGCTATATTTTAGTTGTTGAACAAAACAGCTGGCTAAGACAATCTGCGATTAAAGCAGTGGTGATTTATGCGATTTTCGTAATTGTTCCGATTTTAATCAATCTTCTTTGGGGTCCGAGTTCGCTAATTAACTTGTTAGAAAGGTTCATTAGAATTTTCGACAACGAATTCAGAATTAGCGTTGATTTCTTGGATAGCTTCTTTAGTTTTGTGTTATCGGCTATTTCAACAGCTAGTACATTTGTCTTTGTTGCTTTTGCTGCTATGGCAATTAAGCAAAAGACAATTAAAATGGGACCTATCGATAAAATGTAAGGGAGTGCCTTCTAAACCCGCATTGTGGTCAATCATAGCCCGCTCACGCATTTCGGCGGTCTGCTACTGGGTGAACCAGTCATACCACCGCCTTCAGCGCTCACAAGGGCGTTTCAATCTCGTTATTTTGACTTTTCAAAAAACCGTTGCTACGCAACGAGTTACATTTTTGAAAAAGCCAAAATAATTCGCTCCAAGCGTTTTTAGTAAGCGCCGAAGGTTGCGGTACGGGCGGTTCACCCGCACGGCAGGCAACCGAAGTGCGTGAGCGACTTGCGGCTATTCGCCGCTTTCCACCGAGATATTCAACACACTCTGTAAACAAAAAGCGTGGCCACATCGGCTACGCTTTTTTATTTTCTGTTTCACTAATCTTCAGCTCCCACACTCGCCGCCCAAGCAATGGGTGCACCGCGTTGGGTGCAATGTTACACAATGGGCACAGCACAAAGCTCCGTTCGTGCATTCGTGGGTGGGGAAGGGTGACACGCGGGTCATCAGAGATTACATTTTCATACATCAGCAAGTCAATGTCAATCACTCGTGGTCCCCACCGTTCGCCGTTTCGGGTGCGCCCCACAGCGGCTTCCACCTCAAGCAAATATGCCATCAATTGTGCTGGCGACAGGGTGGTTTCGATTTTTGCGGCGGCGTTGATATAGTCGTCCTGGGGAATATCGCTTACAGGCTTTGTGGTGTAGTTTGGCGAAAGAGTGCGCAACCGCACATCGTTGTTTTGCAAAATTTCGGTGGCACGAGCGATATTCTCTTCCCGCTGACCCATATTCGACCCCAAGCCAAGATACGCAACACTCCATTTTCGGGTAATTTCCACTGCAATTGTGCCGAATTCATGGTCAATTGGAGCAGAGGGCTTGTCAATTCGCAGGTCAACCTGACCAACGAGAGGGAAGGTGTGCAGGATATGCCCTGCCAGCTCTTCTGCACAAGTTTCGATTAGGTCGTGGCGGCTTGTTTGCATAATGCAAACAATTTCGCCGCACACCTCGGCATAATTCACCGTCATAGCCAGGTCATCACTTCGCCCTGCGGCGGCAAGGTCGAGATGGAGAGTGGCAGACACAAAAAACGTCTGCCCCTCTCGCTTTTCATGCTCCAGCACCCCGTGATATGCGAACACTTCTAACCGGTCAATGATTATCTTGTCCATGTTTCCCTCGTGATATAATCTGTCATCATTGCCGCCTGTTTGTTTTCCGCTATGTCATGAACACGAAGAAAATCGCATCCTGCGGCAATGCCAAGGACAGAAGTGGCAACGGTGGCATCTCTCCGTTCTTCAAGAGCAAGTCCGATAGTCTTGCCCATAAAGCTCTTTCGCGATGTGCCAAGCATAACGGGATAGCCAAGCTCGCAAAACTGCCCAAGATTCCGCAACACTTCCACGTTTTCTTCGGCGGATTTTGCAAAGCCGATACCCGGGTCAATGATGATTTTATCTGCCGCCACCCCTGCGGTGCGAAGAATTTCCACACCACGAAGAATATCCCCTTTTATCTCGCCCAAAAGGTCGGCATACACCGCATTATCACGATTGTGCATAAGGCAACAAACTGCGTCATGCTTTGCGCACACGGCGGCAAGGTGCGGGTCGCGGACAAAGCCGTAAATGTCGTTAATCATAGTCGCACCAGCCGCAAGTGCCGCTTCGGCAACCGAGCTTTTCCACGTGTCGACGGCGATTATCGGGTCAAGTTCTGCCACCAAAGC
>WQSD01000124.1 GCA_009788105.1 Oscillospiraceae bacterium
GTGGCATTTCTTTTACCTCCGAAATGCAACCACCTGTAGGATGATTATATCATGGATTTGCTGTAAAGTCAATAATTTCTTACAGGTGGTGTGATTTTTTTCTTCTAAACTTTATTGCCCGGTCAGCCTGCCGTTCCGAAGTTCTTCTAACTTCCGATAGCGTTCCGCAAGGTCTGTGATGTCTAACCCCCACACTTCGTAGGCAATTTTGGTGTTGACAGCGTTGGCGTTGTATGAAGCAACCCCACGACTGTTCATCTCATCTTTGACCAGCTTTTTCAGTTTGGACATAGTGTTGGACGAACGCTTGCCGAACAGCTTTTCAATCTCGCTGTTGCCTATTTCGGGGTGTTCGTAGTACACGAGCAGGGCTGTTTCGATATTTGTTATTTGGGGTATATTTACTCTTGGGTTTTTCATATAGTTTTTCCTCACTTGTATGATTGTTGTAATATTGATAATTGATTGTGTTATCAAAGCCTGTGTTGTCATCCCAAATGTATATGGTTCGTTCAAAGGTAAGTTTTTGCCCAGCCACTCTACTTTCGGCTTCAGCGGCAGTAATGCGTTCCACCACAGGCTTTTTAATATTTTTACTGGCTCTATATATGTTAATTCCAGGGGGATACATATGAAGTCTGGCACCTTTGACAAACTTTTTCTCGACCATGTTTCCGCTTTCATCTTCAACTGAAACAGTTTTGATAGAGTTTTCGCAAGGAGTATCATTTCCTGCATTAACGTACTCGTTCAATTCAACATCTGTGAAATATACGGATAGGTAAGCTCCTACGTTGGAGGCGTCTTTAATTTCTGTAGTTTTTGTATATCCATGCCCCCACATTTCAGCCATTACTTCGTTTGGAATGAAAGGTGCTTTCTTTGGAAAAATCATAATTATATGACAATGCCATGCCCCACACCCTTGAGGTTCAACCACATAGATATATTCAAAATGACCGAATGAACGGCGTGCTTTGGCAATGAATTTCCTGACATCGTTATACAATTTTACGGTATCCGTCATGGGCTTGTCATCAGGTTGTCCATAGGTAACGGTCACTAACTTAGCTTTTGAAACATCCGTGAGATTTGTGTTAAAGTAATCTCGAAGTTTTCTCATGGACACACGCACACTATTCAGGTCATCTGCTCGACTTTCATTGTGGCAAAAATTTTTCATCTCCCCTGTTTCTATATACACATAAGTTTTTCTGTCGAGCTTTAATATCGGACATATTGTGTTACGCTTTTGTGAATGCATAACCTGCGTAACATTCCCCATCTTCTTGTATTTGACAAGTTCATTGCCGAATGGTCTTTCGTTGTTTGGTAAAATTCTGACTCTCATAATAAATCCTTCTTTCTATGTTGTATTTTTTGCTAACAAATTACTGCGTTTCTGTATTTCAACAAGCGTTATTCTTTTGTTGCCGCTTATTTGGTGTTGTTGGCTTTCGCCAACATAGAACATTAACCCTACGCTTAGTAATCTTGTTGGATGTTAAGTTGACAGTTAATCTGCGGTTTCATCCAATCGTGTATTTTCGTGTTAATGTTCTATTATAATCAAGTTAAATAAGAACACAACCATCCGCCCCATGGCTACGCTTGGGCTTCGCCCCGCTACGCCGTGGCGGTGTGTTCTTTTTTTACCCTTGCTAAAATTATACCATATTCCCGTCAAATCCAATTTCACGCCAAAAAGCAAAGAGCAAACACAACCTCCACAGTCCGGCAAGCTAATTCCACACGGGGCGAACCCACGGCAAAAAACACTTCAAGGCTTGGTACACAAGACGCATTCCTTGAGGAACGAACAAGCCACAGCACTACCCACGGAAACGTGGCTTGCTCCCGAACCGCTGATGGTTCTTCCGTCAAAGGCTTGGTGGCAACGCAAGCTGTGGTGCGTTCTATGGAGATTTTTCTTGGCGAGGCTGGAGTTTTGGCTATGCTTTGAGGGGCATTACAGCGTTGGAGTAGTAGTCAAGGGGAAAAGTGAGCTATTCAACCCCGACTTGCACAACTCCTTCACATACTTCATATCACGCACCGTTCCGACTTTGATATAGCTAAGCCGTGACCCCTGCAATAAAACGCTACCCTCGCCACGCCCGAAGTCTTTTGCTTTGATTTTCTGCTTGATTTCGTCCATGTGGTCCGGCATCAGCATTTCGTAGGTGGAGCGATTGAACGCTCCGAGTATCACAACCACACCGAAATTCAGCCGTGAGCCTGTTGGAAATGCCACCGCATCGGGGCGTTGGCAGGAAACAATCAGGCGGACGGATTTAGAGCGACCCATGAGCAAGATTTCGCTAACTTTTCGCATGAAAATTTCCGCTTTTTTCTTGTCCTCGTTGATGAGGGCAAGGATATTGGCAATGTATTCATCCCAAAAAAGGGTGATGGGGTTGCGCGTTTTGTCCACGCCTGACAGCCTTGCCTGCAAGCGTTCGTAGACGGTATCAAGGGCGATTGTGGTGTTTTTGTATGCGTAATATTTGCTTGAATTGCAGAGATGGACGAAATCATCTTCACCCTTGTAATCGGCGAAGAAAAACTCTCCGCTTGGGTCTGTTTTTGCCAGTCGTGCGAACACTTGCGACTGAAAATAGGACTTGCCAGACCCACTCATACCGCAGATGAGCATATGGGAGTTTGCGGAGGGCGAAATATCCGTGCAAATCCGCTGTCTTATGCCATAATCTTGCCACCCAAGCAGGTCATAGCCTAATCGAAAATCAAAGTTCTTCATCGTAGAAATCCTCTCTTTCTGCTCTCGATTTTCCACCCCTGAAGGCATCGAAAATTATGATGCCGAGGTCGTTTTCGCTGGCTTTAATCTCGCCAATGATGGTGTAATTGATGGCACTTTGGATGGCTTCACGATGCTTTTCCCATTCGCTGGCGGGTACTCCCGCGGAGTAGAAAACCATGGTGACAAATTCACCTTTTCGGCTTCGCCTGTATGCTTTCAGCTTCGCCAGTCGAATGTTTTTGAGGGTGCTGCACTCCACCTTCGCCAACCTCCGCTGAATGCTCCATTTTGCAACAAAGCAAGCGGCGAAAACATACGCTATGCCAAGCCAAAGTGCTACCAACAATGCGAATATCGGAGCGAAGATAAGCGGGTGCATGGTTTCGCTGTGTGACCAATAAAACGCACCTATTCCGAGTGCAAAGGCTGTGATTACAGCGATTTTTAGCCGTCTGATTGTTTTGTTTTTCATAAAAAACCACCTTTCAATTTTGTTATTTGGACTTGCGGTGGGCAGGAGTGTTCCCCCGCCCACCATTTCTGCTTGTCCTACCCCTGTTTTGGCTGTGGGACAAGTGCAACCGACTGGATTTTGCCTTTGCGATTGAAGTTCAGGGTAAGCGTGTCGCCTTGTTTTAGGTTTGGTGGCAGTTGGATTTCGGGTTTGACGAAAAACTTATCCGTCATATAACCCTCCACCGAATCCTCCTCAAAAGCAACAAACAACTGCTTGCCCTTGATGTGACTTCCGTCCTCTGTCTTGAAATCCAACTCTCTCCATCCTAAAACTGTTACTTGCATGGTAATACCTCATTCTTTCGTATTTTGTCCGCTCTCTTTCGGCGGCTACTCACATATCACTTCAAGTGAAAGCGAGCGATTTTTTGGCATTTGCTTTGCCTACTTTTATGTCACCGCGACATTGTTTTTAGCCCCCTTTTTTCTAACAATACGAAAAAGCCCTTTTTACATAACAAAGCGAACGAGTGTGTCATAGTTCTCGATAAACTTTGATATGTAAAAAGGGTTTTAATAAGGTTTTTGTATGTCTATGTCCAATGAGCGTTCTCATTCATTTTTAGAAAATATTTATGAATTTATAGAAAAACAACCCACCTAAAATAGTTTCAAAAACTATTTCGGAGGGCTGTTATGGTTATTGGGTAATGTAATGGTTGAGAAAAACGTGGTCTTACGGCAACTATTCCCCCATCGGATTAATCACCGTCTCATACAAATGTGCCAACGGGGTCAAATCCGTCACAGGGTTTCCACCAAGCTCCAGTATCCGCAGGTTAAACATATCTGCTAGCGGTGTCACATCCGTAATTCGGTTGCCCTGTAGCCATAATTGGCTGAGATATTCAAGTTCCGATAGCGGCGAAATGTCCACCACTGCGTTATTTCCGAGGAATAATTGGTGTAGTGCAGTCGCTCCCGATAATGGCGAAATATCGCTCACATCGGCGTTCTCGAGATTGAGAAATTCGAGGTTCACCAGCTCTGCCAAAGGCGACAAATCCGAAACAGAAGTGTCACGTAATGAAAGATGCTGCAAATTAGGCATTCTACCTAACACCGAAATATCACTTAATTCGGTGTTGAATGACAAATCTAACCGCTCCAACTCCGTCAAATTTTCGAGTGGCGATAAGTCGGCAATTTCGTTCCTGTCAAGAGTTAGCGTTCGCAACCCTGTCAAACTCGCCAGCGGCGAAATGTCGCTTACACCCACCTCAAGCAAAATCAATTCCTCAAGGTT
>WQSD01000125.1 GCA_009788105.1 Oscillospiraceae bacterium
ATTTTTTTGGTTTTTCAAAAACGCACTTCGTTGCGTAGCAACGGTTTTTGAAAACGCCAAAAAAACGAGATTGAAACATGATTGACCACAAACCCTTTTTTTCAACACTCCCCTAAAACGGCTGTGAATATTCGCTATCACCGAATGCAAGAATTGGATAAAAAATAAATGCAAGGAACAGCAGCCCAAATGTGAACCCTAATCCTTTTCCAAATGCCGTTGACAACCTGCTGGTTTGGATTATAGCGAAAATAAAATTAACAAAAGGTATCGCCATTAAAAGAAACAGCCATCCATTTCCAAAAGTGATTTTCGCCAAAACATAACTGCCGTAAAAGGGCACAAGGCACGCCCAGCCCGGCTCGCCTGCTTTGGCAAAAATTCTCCATTGAGCGACTACCATAAAAACAGCAAAAGCTAATGATAGCAATAGAAAAGGTAGTAAAACAATCCCTGTTTCAAAGCCATAGGTATACATAATAATTTCCCCTTTCAAAGGAATGGTTTTTGTAGAATAAGTCAAGCTCCTGTTTCCCTTCGGCGGGCTACCGAGGACGGTCGCCCCTACGGGTGTGGTTTGTCATGTAGGGGCGACCCTTGCGCGTCCGAAAACACCCGTCACTCACTTCGTTCGTGCCACCCTCTTTGAAAAAGAGGGCTTGGGTGCGGTGCAAATTTGTTCGTGCATTTTCGTGTCTGTTCGTGGTTAAATGCCCTTGACCTTATTCCCCTCCCGTGGAGGGGACGCCGTAGGCGGGGGTGGTTCAGCGTGTATGTTGCGGGCGAACACAGTTCGCCCCTACGGGGATTTCGCCGTACTTGTTCGGACGGCAGGTTGCTGTCCCTACAGATTTGCAAAGCTACACCCCCACTAACCGCCGAACGGTTGCAGTTATCCCGCTTTCCTCAAGGATTTCGCGTAACACGCCCTCCTCAAGGTTCTCGCCGACATCAATCTGCCCACCGGGAATTTCCCACCCCCTGTGATGAGTTTTCACAAGCAGGATATTGCCGTCTTTGTCCTCAACGCAGCCTGCCGCCGCAACGATATGTGTTGGGAATTTCATGTTAGAACTCCACCCTAATGTTTTCTCTGATGGCCTCTGCACTCTCAAACAGAACCCCACGCTTAAATCCATACATTCCCGCAATTATGGATGACGGAAATATTTCAATTGCCGTGTTCATGTTATTGACTGCCAAGTTATATGCTCGCCTTGCCGCCTGAAGTTGATTTTCCATCTTGGACAGCTCGTGTTGCAATTGCAAAAATTGCTCGCTCGCTTTAAGGTCAGGATTAGACTCGGCTACTGCGAACATTTCTGTCATCTTAGCATTTAATGCGTTTGCCGCTTTCATGTCAGTCATGGCAGTTGTGCGCAATTGTGCAATTTCGTTCAACACTTCGCGCTCATGCTTCATATAGCCCTTGACAACATTGATTAAATTAGGTATCAAGTCGAAACGCTGTTGCAAATACACACATATTCCACTTTGCGACTTTTCCATAATATTACGAAGACGCACCAGTCTGTTATACATTCCAATAAAGATAAGTATGCTAAGCAAAACAAAGCCACCAATTCCAATTACTATCCACATATTTTCTTCCTCATAAATCGGCTATACCGATGTACTTTCTATTGTTTTTGTTATAATGCGGTTAAATTCATTAGCAAATGCCAACGTTGACACGCAACAAGCCAGCGAATCTTTACACATAGGATTACGCAAAGTAGGTTCAAACATTTTTTTATTACCAAGGCGCATAAACACTTCATCACCTCGCCAATAAATGTCCAAACTAATGCGCTTTGGGTTTTGTGGCAATAAATTTCTGTTGAAGCGGGTTTGTACGTCTATCAATTCATTTTTGTAGTTAAGTATAAGTTCCATTACATCGTGAGTTAAATATCTAAAAGGAGTGATAGGGTCGTTACTACCAACATAAAAATCCTTATCAAATTCCGAAACATCCACTTTGGTTCGCTCTTTTTCTGAAATAAAGTGTTGCCATTCGTCAAATCTTGTAAGTCCCTTGATTTTACGTGATATTTTAACATATCCTTGCAAACTCTTGCTTACTTGCATCTTGACGAACATTCCTTTGAAAGTGGTTTTTTGGTGAGCGCTGTACATATACAAACAACATAATTCAAAGGCTCGCCCCTCGATTTGACCGACTATGTGATTGCTCATACCAGGTGAACCGCCAAAAGTATCAATTGCATTCATAGTTGCCCCACGAAGACCGCCGTCGAAAAGTGGCGTTCGATACATTTCTAAAACAGCATCTTTGTCCTGCGGTACAATGGAATATGACAAACTTTCGTTTACTAACGCAATAAACGCCACCGCCACATTTTTTCTAAAATACTCTACATAAGGTTGCTTTGATGCTATTATCATTACTACAAAACAGCCAATCAGAAAAAATTGTATCATTAAAGTGAACAATTCATCCTTCAAAAAGTGTATTGAAGCGAATGACAAAGCCACAACGATAACAAAAGCTACAATCAATTTGAATATAGTTTTGTTGCGAAGTTTAATCAGCTTTGACCTGTGTATGCGCGAAAGTTCTTTGTATATTTCCTCAAATGACATGATTAAACCCCGCTATACGCCGAGAACCCGCCATCCACGGGAATCACAACCCCGTTCACGAAAGCCGATTGCTTGCTGTCGCACAGGTACAACAGCGTGCCAAGCAGTTCCTCCGGCTCGCCAAAGCGACCCATAGGAGTGGCGGCGATAATCTTCTCTGCGCGGGGGGTAAAACTGCCGTCCGAGTTGGTGAGCAGGGTGCGATTTTGCTCCGAAATGAAGAATCCGGGAGCGATGGCGTTTACACGAATGCCCACCATGGAAAAATGCACCGCCAGCCACTGAGTAAAGTTGTTCACCGCCGCTTTCGCCCCACTGTACGCAGGAATTTTCGTCAGCGGCGCAAAGGCTGACATGGACGAAATGTTGATAATGCACGCATCCGACTTGCCAATCATGTCACGGGCGAACGCCTGCGTAGGCAGAAGTGTGCCGAGCAGGTTCAAGTTGAACACAAACTCCACCCCCTGCTGGTCAAGGTCGAAGAATGTTGACACGTCGCTGTTTTCCAGGTCGACGGGAGTGAGATATTCATTCCCGGTCGTGCCTTTGGGGTTGTTGCCCCCTGCTCCGTTGACGAGAATGTCGCATGTGCCAAGCTGCTCGGTCACTTGTTGGCGTGCCGCCTCAAGGCTGGTTTTGTCAAGCACGTTGGCTTGCACCGCAATGCCGCCGATTTTGTCGGCGACCGCCTGTGCGCCCTCCAAGTTTAGGTCAAGGACAGCGACTTTCGCCCCTGCTTCTGCGAGAGCTTTCGCGAACGCACCGCACAGCACTCCTGCACCGCCTGTAACAACAGCTACTTTGTTTTTTAATGTCATGGTTTTTCTCCTGTTTTGTGTTTTATGTCAAGTTCAAGGTAGTGGGCTATGCGCCCACGCCGCACAAGTTTTTTGGAAAAAACTTGACTAAAAACTTTAGCAAGTGCGTATAGTTTGGCGGGCGAACTGCGTTCGCCTCTACGGGTTTCGACTGCTCCGCTCAAGCGGGCGACCGAGGACGGTCGCCCCTACAATAGCGTTTAGGTTTTGCCCTTCAACTCCACACCCCCCTACACCATCTCGCTATATGTTCCCAAATACCTAAATTCCTCGCCAGAGTTGGACAGGTCGGCGAGCAATTGCACGAACTGTGGCGAATAGATAGACGCCGCAAGGTCGAAGTAGAACATAAACTCGAACTCACGCTCGGCGATTGGGCGGGATTCTAATTTCACAAGGTTGATACCCAACGCATAGAAGCGGGAGAGCAAGTTGTACAGCGAGCCGGGCTTGTGCGCCACCGACATCATCAGGCTGGTTTTGTCCGCCCCTGGGTACACCTCAAGGTCACGGGAAATGCAGATAAAGCGGGTGTAATTGTTCCCCCTGTCCTGCACAGAGGGGTTCAGCACCTCCAGCCCGTACAGCTTGGCGCATCTGCGACTGGCAATGGCGGCAAAATCTTTTCTGCCCGATTCATGCACCATCTTCGCCGCCTCGGCTGTGTTGCCGCAGGTGGTAATGCGAACGTTGGGCAGGCTGGCAAGGAACTCGGCACTTTGCTGAATGGCTTGCTCGTGTGACACAATCTCACGAATGTCCTCCAACTTCACGCCGGGATTCGCCACCAAACAGTGGTCGATTTTCACTCGCGTACTGCGGATAATCTTGAAATTGTGCTTCATCATCAGGCTGTAGACCGAGGTCACGCTACCCGCCGTGCTGTTCTCAAGTGGCAACACGCCATACTTGCACAAACCGCTTTGCACCGCTGAAAACACCCGCTCAAATGTGTTGAAATACATGATTTCCGGGCGGTCAAACAGCTTTTCTGTCGCCTGTTGGCTGAACGCACCCTCCACCCCTTGGCAAGCCACAAGAGCCTGCTCCGGGAACAGCTGGGGAGTGTTTTCCATGGCGGTCTGCACCTGCTCC
>WQSD01000126.1 GCA_009788105.1 Oscillospiraceae bacterium
TTAATCCGTATAATCTGTCCGCCATCACCATTGCCGCCGCCTCTGCGGCTATTGCCGACACCGAATATTATGCGGAGCGTATCGCCACAATCAACGCCACCAGAGAGCGTGCAACCGCCGCCTTGACCCAGCTTGGCTTTGTCTGCACCAATTCACAGGCGAACTTTATCTTCGCCACACACCCGAAAATCAGCGGTGAAGAGCTGTACAACGCCCTTCGTGAACAGAAGATTTTGGTGCGCCACTTCGCCTTGCCGCGGATAAGCAACCATGTGCGGATAAGCGTTGGCACAGAAGAGGAGATGGGGGCGCTTTTGGAGGCGGTGAGAGTGAGTTTGAGTGTGGAGGGTTGAGTGTGGAGTTAAGGGCACTTTAACCACGAAATGACACGAAAATACACGAACACCACCAAAATCGTAGGGGCGGGGTTCACCCGCCCGTCAAACGGCACGCACACACCCGTAGGTGGATTTATCCATTCCGCAAAGATTGGGCGATTTTGAAGTCATTCGAGTATAACAAGGTAAAACACATGGCAAAAAAACTACTACCAAAACTAAAGCGTACCATTCAGAACAGCGGCACAGGCCGTATGTTCTATTTTGTGGCACGGATAGACGACCACGCCCGCCGTGGTGCGCTTGGCGGGTTGGTAGGTAGATATGCCCCCGGGCAGGTTTTGCGTCCATTTGTCAGCAAAACTGCCCGTGCCATCGAGGGCAGTCTTTTGGTAGCATGGCTTCGCACATTGTTGGCAGTTATGCTCCGTCAGCCGGTACGAGTATACGGCTCGTTGATGTTTTCTTTTGGTTTTTACGCCGCTATAATACAAATTTTTCGCACCTTTGAAGTCTATGGAGAACTGCTTCACCCTCACGCCCTTGTAACCGGAGCAGGAATAATGGTAGCATCTCTGCCCCTTGTGCTTTTCGGCAAACGCACTTTGTCCGCAGCACTGCTCCAAAGCCGAATAGCCTCGGCGTTTTTGTTTTCCATGATGGGACTAAAGCGCGAAGATTTCGCCGAGTCGGAGTCGCGCGGCAACGGTGGCATGGTCGCTTTTGCTGTGGGAACGGCACTTGGGTTGTCCACTTTGTTTGTATCAGCCGAGTTTATTTTGCTGGGTATTGCTGTTTTGCTGGTTGCTCTCGCCATTTTGCGAATGCCGGAATCAGGCATTCCATTACTGCTTTTCATCACCCCTTTTGTAGGGGCTAATGTGGTTATTCTTCACGGAATTATCGCATTTACCTTTGCTTCTTATCTGTTGCGGATAATGAGAGGCAAACGGAATTTGAATTTTTCTTTTACTGACGGAGCGGTAGTGTTGTTCGCTTTTATCGCCTTTTTACAACTTGCATTTTTGCCTAACGGCAACTTGTTAGACGGAATGAATTTTTTCGCTTTTGTTTTCACCTATATTCTTGTTGTAGGACTAATTCGTGAGCGTGTTTGGCTGGCTCGATGCACAACTGTAATATGTTTCGTCACTTTCGTTCACGGACTTCATGCAATTCTTGTGTTTTTCTATGATGTCCTGCCGGCAGGACTGCACCGTGTTGCCCTTTATCTTGGGGCGTTCGGTCAACGAATCGTTGCACCCACAAACTTTCTTGTGTTATACTTTATGATAGGCTTGCCATTTTTAATGGCACGAGTTCTGCTTGAAACCAAGTTCCGCACAAAATTTTGGATGTTTGTCATGTTTGTTTTAAGTAGCATTGGATTTATGCTGTCCACCTTTACAGATGGCGCTGTGCAAAATAATGTTCTTGCAATTATAAGCCTGACCGTTGGTACATTGCTTGCCCTGTTTTTCTTCAACAGACGAAGATTTATCGCCATAGGGTTTGCAATAGCGATAATATTTGCCGTACTTCAAATTGCTGTGATTTTCGCCCATAATGACTGGTTAGCAGATGCTGTGCCTATCACCGCAGACATTAACCTTGATGGCTTACTGAACACATTGATACGCCCATATTTTAACCAGCATGGTGGAAGCACTTTTGTGCAACTGTTCGGAGTGGTCGGCTTCCTGCTTATCGCAGCTATAATATTTTGTGGTGTGGCGGCGGCAATTGTTGCTCCAAAACGCCGCACTGTGCTTGTGTCCTATGCAACGAAAACAGAAAACACATTACGAATTACTCTCTTGGCATCTCTGTCAGCTATTTTGGCAGTTTTGGTTCACAGCAGACTTGAATATGTTTTCGCTTGCGGGCAAATCGCCATGAGCTTTTGGATATGCTTTGGACTGATTATCACCACTACAAGATGTGCCGTCCGTGAGCTTTATGTTCCAACCGGCAACGCCAACGCGGCAGATGTTGATATAAGGATATAGACAATTGATATAAGGATATAGACATATGAAAACAAAAAAACGCAGAAAACTGAATATTGTTGACGTAATAATTTTTCTTCTTGTCGCCGCATTGTTAGCAGGGGGCTATTTCTTGTTTGCAAGAAGCACCGAAGGTGAAGTCACCGCCGAATTTCGCTATACTGTCACCTTTCGCAATCTGCCCACGGCTCTTCTTGACAATATTGACCTTGGGCATATTGTACGCACAGGGGACGGCTTTGTTCCCATAGGCGAGATTATATCAATACGCCACGAAACCTCACGCGTGCGTGCGGGGCTTGACTCCCACGGCAGGCCTGTCTACCGCGAACTGCCCACCATGGTGACACTTCACCTGACTATTAGCGGGCAGGCGGTTCAGCGTGGTGCCGGCATGGTGGTGAATGGGGTGGCTGTCAACATTGGACAAGAAATTCAAATCAGCACCCACGACTTTTGGGGCGTGGGAATAATCAGTGGATAAGAGAGGCGTGCCTTTTACGGCATGGTATCAATCATGGGAACTAAACGAAAATTCAATGTCATAGACGCATTTATCCTTCTTGCTGTTCTTGCTGTTTTAGTGGCGGTGGGGGTGCGATTTTTCATGGCAAATTACGAGGAACTTACCGCCGTGCAACAACAATCGCAGGTTCACCTTGCCATCGACAGCACAGCAAGACGACACATCACCACATTCAGCGATGGTACACAGGTGTACTTCTCCTGTGGCACTTTTGCTGGTACGGTTGCACGCACATCAAACCGCCCCGCCCTTATCCCTGACTGGGACAACGAGGGCAACTTCACCCCTGCAACCGACATAGGGCGGGTTGACCTGACTGTTGTTCTTGACACAAGTGGCATTATATTAGAGCATGGCTTTTTCCATGGGGGAAACACTCATATTGCCTCCGGCATGGAGCTTGAGTTAGTGGTGAACAATCATGTTTTCACCGCACTTGTGACACAAATTAGTCGCTGAACAGTTGGCGAGTTAGCTTTTCGGTAAGAGCTTCTTTCTGCGAAAAGTCCATAGCACCAATATATATATCCTCAAGAACAAAATGCAACTTCATAGCACGACTAAACCCATCTACAGCATGATTTATCATGCTGTTTTTAATTTTATAAAGTTCTTCGGCTCGCTCAAGTTCTTTTTGTGACAGAGTTTGTTTCATACACTCTTTTACGCAAACTTCTTTTCCTTGCATATTACTTGATAAGGCAAAAGTTACTCCGCCAAAAGCTATTGCATCAATCTTGTCAGGACACAACGGGGAACGCGAAATGGTTACAGGGCAATGCTTTTCTTTCGCAATATCGCGAAGGGCTTCGGTGACACAGAACTCTATTCCATAGTTTTCTTTTATTACAAAGAGTTCATTGTCGACTCCGAAGTCCCCAAACTCTACATATCCGCCGGCACCTATGCCTTTGAAGTTTCGGATGGTTTCTGTGTATCCCTCTCCTGTTTTTATGCCATTCGTAAGTTCCTTTGCCAAACAGTATACACTACCATGGTTCACAGCAGGTGCAATGACACGGTGCATCTGCTCCTCTGCTTTCCCTGCCACCGCCAGATAGCCAATAGCCGAGTCGAAAATCTTTTTTTTCTGTGTGCAGATTGCCACAATTTCGTCCTTGCGCTTCCGCAGTACAGCGTTATCCCAAAACACGCTAAGGTCAATGACTTCCTCAGTTGCTCCGGGGTGGGTGGGGTCGACAATGTGTGGGGCTGTGCCGTCCACAAAGCCGACGGACATGGCAGGAATGATAATTCCATCAAGGGAATTTGGGTCAAGGGAGCAGTAAAAACGCTCCACTGTCAGCCCCCACTCTTCTGCGGCGGCGGCAATGTCACGCATCAGCCGCGATTTCCCTACGCCGCTGCCCCCTTTGATAATGTACAGCCGCTCTAACCCGCCGAAAACTTGGTCAAAGTATGACACAAATCCATCAGGGGTGTTACTTGCGGCAAAATACGAGCCGCTTTCTTTATTTAATAGTTCCATAGAAAATCCTCCGCTTTTTATCATGGTATGCTTTACAAACGGCTTTAGCCGTTTCATCCTGAAGAAAAAGGTCAAGGTCGTGGGCTGTTCGCCCACACCCAACCAGTTTTTTGAAAAAAACTGGACTAAAAACTTTTTCTCGCAAAAGCATG
>WQSD01000127.1 GCA_009788105.1 Oscillospiraceae bacterium
GTCGTGGCACAGGGCAGACAAAGGCGACACAACGCACCCCTCTTGGGGTATTCCAAACCTCCCGCACCTGCGACGCTTGTCGTGGCACCGGGAAGATTATCCGCACACCATGCTCCACCTGCCGTGGAAATGGGCAAGTTCGTGCGAAAAAGACCTTAGAGGTGGCGGTCCCTGCCGGGATTGACGACAGTCAGCGGATTATGCTTCGTGGGCAAGGGAACAGCGGGCGAAACAACGGCCCTGCGGGGGATTTGGTGCTGTTTATCGCCGTTCGCCCTCATGCGGTTTTTCAGCGGAACGGGCATGATGTTTACTGCGACATTCCCATCACTTTTGTGGAGGCTACACTGGGCGCGGAAATTGACGTGCCAACCCTTGAGGGCAGCGTGAAGTACAACATTCCCGAGGGTACGCAGACCGGGACGGTGTTCACCATCAAAGGCAGCGGCGTACCCCATGTAAACGGCAAAGGGAGAGGGAATTTGCAGTTCACAGTCATTGTGGAAATCCCGAAAAGTCTGTCCGAATCGCAAAAGGACATTCTGCGGGGGTTTGCCGACAGCACCGGGGTGAAGAACTACGCAAAAAAGCAGAGCTTTGTGAAGAAATTGTTCGGGGGGAAGTAGGGGGGCAATGAAGAATTAAAAATGAAGAATGAAGAATGAAAAATTAAGGCAAATTTGCTTCGCAAATTGATTTATTGAAAAGGCGGGGCATTTTACCACGAAAATCCACGAAAATGCAAGAAAAACAGACTGCACCCGTAGGGGCGGGTTTCGATTTTGTGCCCGCCCGCAACAAACAATCTGCACCCAGCCACCCCGTCTTGCGGAAAATCACCGCAATCCACACTTTCCCAATAATATTACCAAATTGTAAACTTCGACAAATATCGCAAAATCTATTGACATTTTGCGGGGGGGGTGTATAATTATGGGTGTATATTAACACAGGGAGAAAAAATATGATAAAAACAAAATTTGGAAATGCAAAAAGAAGTATTGCCATGCTGATTGTGGTGGCAATGGTGTTGTCGGTGGGTGCGACGCTGCCACTAATTGGCGCGGCGGCAAATATCGGCGATTATGCAATATGGCGTATCTCTAACGAAGAAGTTCATTATACCGCTACATATGTTGATGTGCGATTATATTTATACCAAAATGTATCACCAACTGCACCAGGCACAGCTGGCGGTGGTATGGGTTTTACGATAATTAACTTAGGATATGACCCAAGTGTACTAGCAAATCCAAGGTTAATTCCCTCGTTTTTTGATATTTCACTTCTAAACGAAAGTGAGTTAGAACAGTATAATACGCTTCTTGAGTTGGGTTTCATGACAGAAGCAGAAATTCAAAATATTCCTATGTTCGCAGGTGCTTGGATTCATTTTCAATACCATGGTGCTATGAACTTTAGTTATGCGTTATGGTATCAAAACTATCCCCCTCCGGCTATTGGTCATGGTCTTGGAGTTAATGTAATCAATCTTTTATGGGAGGTTGCTGGTGGAATTCATATGGGTTCTGATATATTTGTATATTTCCGCTTTGATATTGTGCCAGGCGCACAAGCTGGCGATGTTGGAAATGTTATTTTCAGGCAGGATTTAACTCAATTTATGGCTTGCTCTCATGGAATATCTACAAATCAACTTCATTTTGATGGTAACTCTAACGGCTCAGTCACCATTTACGGCGACCCTGTTGACCCACCCGACGCAGTTCCTGCCTACATCACTAAACATCTTGTCACCCCTGTAGGCACAACAGTTCCAACTACAATGACATTCATGTTTGACACCCAATTTATCGCATGGAACGAAACTCCTGCGGCTAATATTCCTACAGGAATAACTCACCCGGTTCTTTCTACAACCGCTTCGCCGATTACTATTTCCATGACGAGCGAGTATTATGTCCAAACTTTGTCACCGCCAAACAGCCCTGCGGGTACTGTGACACGTGTTTTCCGTTCGGATGACATCCTTGAGGGGGTCACATTCCCCGGAACTGGAATGTTCGAGTTTATAGTCACCGAGCGACCAAATACATTTACATTAACGCAAACTGATGCCCTTTACGAAACTTTGATTTACTCGGACAGCGTGTTCCTGCTTCGTGTGTTCAACGCTTTCTGCCGTGATTCTGAAGAGTATTATATCCGTATGATTCAAGTGGTTGATATAACTGACATTGAACTTGGCGTAGATGAAATCACAGAAGATGATAAGCCTGCCGCGGGCATGGTGTTTACAAATGTTTACACGAGAAGATATGCCAACGCTTTGACTGTAACGAAAACCGTTACCGGTATGCTGCGTGATGTTACTTTGCCATTCGAGTTTTTCATTACCGCCACCCTTGACGGAATTTTCGAGATAACAAACTTTACCGGCAGAATTTATAATGCGAACAACCAATACCAAGGCACAGTAACCTTTACGAATGGTGTGCCAAATGCGGCGGGTGCGGTTATGCTTCGGGACGGCTGGCGAATCGAGCTTGCTGTGCCTGTGGGTACGCAGTTTGCGGTGGTTGAAACTATTGTAGCTCCGTATGAACCAAGTTGGGTTGTAAGCGGCACGCCGTACAATGTTACAGGCACGACCAACAATACAGGAACGCACAGCGTTCTTGCAGGCGGTAGCACAGCGGCGTTCACAAACTACCTTCCATTCGACCCTCCAACAGGATTGACTATTGGAAGTGCCTCGGCTATTGGCTTGGTTGTGCTGGCTGTTATTGCTCTTGGCGCGTTTGTTGCTGTAAAGGCGAAGAAAGTTAAAGCGTAGAATAAAATTACCCCCACCTATGTGGGGGATTTTGTTTGTAGGGCGATTGTTTGTTGCGGGCGGGCATGGAAACGCGCCCCCTACCGTGTTTTTCCTGTAAAGAAAGGCTGATGTTTCTTTTTCTTTTCCCTATTGCGTTTTCTTGCAAAATAGGGTATAATAAAAGCAGACGAGAAAACAGAGGAACACTAAATGATTATCGACAGAGTAAAATTATACATCAAAGCAGGTGACGGAGGAGATGGCATGGTGTCATTTCACCGCGAAAAATACGTTACCCACGGCGGACCTGACGGCGGGGACGGCGGGGCAGGGGGCAACGTGATTTTCCGCACCGAAACAGGGGAAAACACCCTGACCAAATACAAATACCGCCGCAAATTCATCGCTGACAGCGGGCAAAAAGGGAAGAGTGGCAAGATGAACGGCAAGGGGGGGGAGGACATTATCCTCCTTGTGCCTGTCGGCACGGTTATCAAAGACGTGGAAAGCGGGCTGGTCATCAAGGATATGTCGGACGGCGAGGACTTTCTTATCTGCCGTGGTGGGCGTGGAGGCTGGGGCAATCGCCATTTCGCTACCCCAACACGCCAAGCGCCCAATTTCGCCAAACCGGGGCTTGCAGGGCAGGAAAGGGAAGTGCTGCTTGAGCTGAAAATGCTTGCAGATGTGGGGCTTATCGGAATGCCCAATGTGGGCAAAAGCTCCCTGCTGTCCATAATCAGTGCCGCCCGCCCGAAAATCGAGAATTACCACTTCACCACCCTCTACCCAGGGCTTGGGGTGGTGGATTTAGGGGAGGGCAGGGGGTTTGTTGCGGCGGACATACCTGGGCTAATCGAGGGCGCAAGCGATGGCGTGGGGCTGGGTCACGCATTTTTGCGACATATCGAGCGATGCCGCCTGCTTGTGCATCTGGTAGACGTGTCCTGCTCCGAGGGGCGTGACCCGTTAGAGGACATTCGTCTTATCAACGCAGAGCTTGCCCAGTACAGCGAGGAATTGGCGAAAAAGCCGCAAATTATCGTAGGCAACAAGGTGGACATGCTTATCGGCGACCCGAAGGAAAGGGAAGTGCGAGAGAAGATTGACGCCTATGCCGCAGGGGAGGGCGCGGATGTGGTGTATATCTCTGCCTACACCGGGGAAAACGTGGACAGTTTGCTCCACTTATGCGAGCGAATGCTGGCGAAGTTGCCCCCTATTGCGGTGTTCCACGCGGAGGTGGAAATGGACGAGCTTACCCGCACCGACGGCGGCGAGCTTGTCATTCGCCGAGAGGACGGAATGTTTGTGGTAGAGGCAGAATGGCTGTATAACCTGATGGGGCCAATCAATTTCAGCGACCACGAAAGTCTGATGTACTTCCAGCGGATATTACGTGACAAAGGGGTGATGGATGCCTTGCGCGACAAAGGAATGCAGGACGGCGACACAGTAAGCATATACGGCTTTGAATTTGAAAATGTAGAGTAAAACAATTTGAGGTGTTGAAACTTTATGTTTCAACACCTCGTCAACCTGAAGAAAAAGGTCAAGACCGTGGGCTTTCCGCCCACACCCGACCAGTTTTTTGTAAAAAACTGGACTAAAAACTTTTTATCGCAAAAGCATGAAATGCTTTTGTACCAAAGTTTTTGAGGTTCTTAGGAACTTTTTTCAAAGCCCTTGTGAGCGCTGAAGGCGAC
>WQSD01000128.1 GCA_009788105.1 Oscillospiraceae bacterium
GAGGTGGCGGCGTAAGCCGAGGGAGGTGGCGGCGTAAGCCGACGGAGGGAGTGCCTTTGTATTTTGTAAAATCAACTTTTATCACGAAATGACACGAAAAACATTCGTAAATATGGCACATTTTTTCGTGCGTTTTCGTGTCCTTTCGTGGTTAATTGCATAGAGGTGCGGTGTCCCCCTAATGCGTTCCGCTAACATCAGCCACGCCTGCGCCGCTGACAGTCTTCTTGAACGTCGACCCCTTAATCTTCTCTTGCAGGGTGTTGTAGTACAAGTCCTCGTCAATGGGCAGGTTCACCCAGCCGTCCGTCCAAGCGGACAGGTGGATAGCGTTGGACAACATAAGCTCGTTAATCCCGTCAGGGCCTGGGGCAATAAGCTCCTCGTTGCCTAAAATAGCATTGGTGAAGTTGCGAGTAATGCCCATGTGGTTGGTGCTTTCGCCCTCAACCGTGACTTCCACACGCTCGACTTTCGGGTTGCCGAACACACCCTTAAAGTTAGCGTTAAACTCACGCTCGTCCACTTCGTTGCGCCAAAAGGCAATTCTGTTCCCCTCAACCACAATCTTGCCTTTTGTACCGGAAATCTCAAGGCGATTCGTACCCGGAGATTCGGCGGTGCAAGTAATAAAGGTTGCTGTCATGCCACATTCGTACTCGGCGTAAGCAGTCACATCGTCGTCCACCTCGATATTATAATGCTTGCCAAAGTCGGCAAACGCACGAACACGAGTGGGCATACCGCACATCCATTGCCACAGGTCGATATTGTGGGGCGCTTGGTTAATCAGCACGCCGCCGCCCTCGCCCTCCCATGTACTACGCCATGCGGAGCTGTCGTGGTAGGCTTGAGCACGGTACCAGTTGGTCACAATCCACACCATGCGGTTCAGCTTGCCTAACTCACCCCCCTGAATCATCTCGCGAACCTTTGCGTACACAGGGTTTGTGCGCTGTTGGAACATCATGCTAAACACCGTTCCCGCCTTTTCGGCGGCGGCGTTCATTTCACGTACGTTTTTGGTGTACACCCCCGCAGGTTTTTCCACCAGCACGTGCTTGCCAAGCTGGAATGCACGAATAGCAAGCGACGGGTGGTCATAGTGCGGCACAGCAACGATAAGTGCGTCGAATGTGTCCGCCGCGGCAAACATTTCGTCGCTGCTCTGGTAGGTGGCAACACCCTCGCCCAGCTTTTCTTTCGCCCACTCAAGGCGAGCGGGGTCGGTGTCGCACACGCACACAAGCTCCATGCCCGGCACTTCTCCCTTGATTAGGTTGTTCGCATGGTTTGTACCCATGTTTCCGATGCCAATAATGGCGGCTCTGACTGTTTCAGACATTTTAGTTCTCCGTTTCTTCTCCCATTTGTGGGAAGTTTATTTTTCGCCCGTTGGGGCTGGGTTTTGATGGTTTTGTTGTCCTATAGGGGTGGGCATTGCGCGTCCGAAAACACCCGTCACTCACTTAGTTCGTGCCACCCTCTCCCCAAAAGAGGGCTTGGGTGCGGTGGGTATCGTTTGACGGGCGGGCATGGAAACCCGCCCCTGCAAGACAACATACTCTACCATAAAATAATTTGCGAAGCAAATTTTCCGCAATTCTTCATTTTTCATTCTTCATTTTTAATTCTTCATTGCCCTTGACCTTCTTCCCCTCCACGGAGGGGTGGCAATGCGTAGCATTGACGGGGTGGCTTGTGTGAAGGGCGAACACAGTTCACCCCTACAACAGCGTTTTGCCTGTGTCGTTCGAGCGGACGACCGAGGACGGTCGCCCCTACGGGTGTGGTTGTAGGGGCGGGCTTTATGTCCGCCCTTTTACTCTGTGCGTATCGTATGGCGAGCAGACACAAGGTCTGCCCCTACAATGGAATTTTCTGTAGGGAGCGTGCTTGCTCGTCCGCCTGTTTGCAGAACTCTTATTTTATCGGCAGACTTGAAACAAATAACCCTTCTTCTTGTGTGATGTCAATATAGCTCTTTTCTGAAAATACTCTGTTAATGTAATCAGAAAATTGCTCAAGTTTGACATCGGATATAATTTCGGATATATTTCCCATTCCACGATAAGACAAGAAATAATCCAAAAGTGAATCAAATTCTGTGATGTGCAAATTATTTTCAAATTTTTCCATTTCCACCGAGTTGAAATACTTACCCAAAATTCCGCCACCGTTTTCAAGTCCAAACACAGCAACCATTTCGTTCAACACCGAATCAATTCTATTATCATAATCATGAAAAATATCGGTAACTTCCTTTAAGTTATCTTTTCCGAATGTAGCGGCAAAGAAAAAACCGTTGGGTCTCAAAATTCTTGAAATTTCTGACAAGGCTTTTTGAACATTAGGCACATGGTAAAGCATATAGTTTGCGATAATAACATCAAAGGAATTATCGCTATAGGGCAAACTTTGTGCGTCAATAACGGCATAGTTTTCTATAAAACTTAGTCCATTCGTGTTACCTTTTGCAGCTTCGAGCATCCCCTCTGAAAAATCTGATAAGGTTAGTTTAATTCCTGTTGGTAATCTATCCGCTACCGCTTTCCAAAAAACAGCATTTCCGCAACCTAACTCCAAAATACGATTATCAGGCTTTAAGCAGAAGTTTTGAAGTAGAAAGCTCCCCCAACCTTGGTTGCTTGTACTAAACCGCTTTTTTACTCGTATACGTATATCCAAACTACCATCTGTTCCATATTGATTTTTTATCACCTGTGGCGATGTCACATTCTCCATGTTTTTCCTCTTCTCTTATCAATCCTCATTCACACAAAACACCACCAACATTGTTGCTGGGCGGAATAGTTTTCGGCTCAATCCAACCCTCTACAGCAGAGGGTTTGGTCGCACATTCACTACATTTGATATTTGAAAGATGCTCTGTCGTTTTGGGCTTGCACATATCCAAAGCACCAGCATTCTCCCACAAGCCATTGATATACGCCGCACCAAGCGCTCTGTCGTACAGCCCATAGCCCGCACGTCCCGTCTCCCCCCAAATCATCCGTCCGTGGTCGGGGCGAATGTAGCCGGTAAAGCCGTTGCGTTTCAGAATACGCACCACCGCACCCATGTCAACACTACCGAAACAAGTGGGGTGCGCCGACTCCTCAAAGCTACCGTCAGGCAGGTTCAGCACATTGCGCATATGCAAAAAATGAATCCGCCCCATAGCAGAATATTTATCAATCATAGCGGGAATATCGTTGGTGCTACTGCATCCAAGGCTACCTGTGCAGAAAGTCAGTCCGTTGTATTCGCTGTCAACTAAGGACAGAAATCTGTCCAGATTCGCCTCGCAAGTGATGATGCGGGGCAGTCCGAAAATAGGATACGGCGGGTCGTCCGGATGAATCGCCATCTTCACGCCGCACTCCTGGGCGACAGGGATGATTTCCGTGAGAAAGTGCTTCAAATTCGCCCACAAATCCTCCTCGGTCAGCTTGGCGTACTCGCCGAAAAGGGCTTGCAAATCCTCTTTTTTATAGCTACTGTCCCACCCAGGGAGAGAAAGCTCCCCTGTCAGCGGGTCCATCTTTTCAAGCTGCTCACGGTAGTACACAAGAGTGGTGGAGCCGTCCTCCAAGACCTTATCAAGTTGCGTCCGTGTCCAGTCGAAAACCGGCATAAAGTTATAGCATATCACCTTCACCCCAGCCGCTCCAAGGCGACGGATGTTTTCTTTATAATTGGCGATATACCGCTCACGCGAGGGCTTGCCTAACTTGATGTCCTCGTGAACCGGCACAGACTCGATAACGTCAAAAGCAAGCCCTGCCCCCTCCACTGTAGATTTAAGGGTGGCAATGCTCGCTTCGCTCCAAATTTCGCCAACAGGCACGTCATACACAGCGGTGACAATGCTGTCCATTGCAGGAATTTGGCGGATATATTCAATTTTTACAGGGTCTGATTCCCCGTACCAGCGGAAGGATAATTTCATACGCACCACGCGCGAGGGATAATCGCGTACAAAAACATATGATTATTGCACTTAATCTCTCGCGCCCTATCTTTTGTTTTTATTGATACTTTAATATCATTAGTTTTTGTTTTCGTACAGTATATCACAAAAAACAAACAAGGTCAAGAGATAAGGTCAAAATCACAGAAAACAGTAAAAGTTTTTTGTTCAGTTTTTTCAACACACTCTATATATCATGAACTTTGCTTTTTCGCAATAGAGTTGTATCGAAACAAACTTATCGTCCTAATTCAAGCTCTCGGAACGTCATTGCGAGGCGTGATTTTCCGCTGTGGCAATCCATTAGGTGAGCGTTTTGTTCGGCGAAATCCGGTGACACGAAATGGATTGCTTCGTCACTTCGCTCCTCGCAATAGAGTTGTAACGAAATTAAATGTCATCTTATGAACAACTCCACCGAACGTCATTGCAAAGGCGGTTTGTGCCGTGCAATCCAGTGAAAGGGCAAGAAATCGCCATGAATCAACCCGTAAAACAAT
>WQSD01000129.1 GCA_009788105.1 Oscillospiraceae bacterium
AATCGGGCGGGCATGGAAACCCGCCCCTACAAGACAACCGACACCCCACATCTTTGCCGTAGGGGCGGGGTTCACCCGCCCGCAACATACACGCTGAACCACCCCCGCCTACGGCGACCCCTCCACGGGAGGGGAATAAAGTCAAGGGCGCACCGCACCCAAGCCCTCTTTTGGGGAGAGGGTGGCGCGAACGAAGTGAGTGACGGGTATTTTGGACGGGCAATGCCCGCCCCTATAGGACAACAACACCCGCACCGCATCCGTAGGGGCGACCGCCCTCGGATATATAAATGGCTACAGATACTCAGCAACAGGCAGGGCATTTACTGGTAGCTATTTAATTGTAACATTTAGACGACATCCTCTTACCACAACAGCATAAGGAGACTACACCATGATTCTAAACACCATTACAAACGGCATTGTTCTTGACCACATCACCGCAGGGCGTGCCATGCAGATTTACGACATTCTGCGCCTGTCCGAACTGGAATGCACGGTTGCCATCATCAAAAACGCCGACAGCGGTAAGATGGGCAAGAAGGACATTCTGAAAATCTTTGATATTATCGACATTAACCTTGATGTGTTGGGGTATATCGACCGCGGCATCACCGTCAGCGTGATAAAAGACAGCAAGGTCGCCGAGCGGAAACAGCTTTCCCTGCCCGAAACCCTGAACGGGGTGATAAAGTGCAAAAATCCGCGCTGTATCACCTCCACCGAGCAGGATTTGCGCCACGCTTTCCGCCTGACAGAGGCAGATAACGGTGTGTATCGTTGCGTGTTTTGCGAAAGCCGTGCGGGGTAGGAAATGGATAAACCACCTACACGGAAAGCAATCCGCATACGTCAGTTTGATTATGCAAGCAATGGGGCGTATTATGTGACGATATGTACGAAAGACAGGCGTTGCGTTTTGTCCGATGTTGTTTACAATTCACCCGCAAACGCCGTAGGGACGACCGCCCTCGGTCGTCCGCAAATCATGTTGACCGAAATCGGAAAATGTTTGGATGAAACAATAAAGATAGCCAATGCGGGAAACGTTGAAATAAATGATTATGTTATTATGCCGAACCATTTTCATATGGTATGCTTATTGCCAACAGCGGACGACCGAGGGCGGTCGTCCCTACAACAGGTCATCAAAAACATTAAATCATTTACAACCAAACGTGCAGGTTACTCTTTATGGCAATCCCGTTTTTACGAACACATCATACGCACACGTGATGACCACAAGGAGATAGCAAAATACATACACGAAAATCCATTACATTGGCAGGATGACAAATATTACGTTGAAAATAAAATAAACAAGGAGAACAAAAAATGACTACAGAAAACAAAGCATACGCCGCGGCCGGCGTTGACGTCGAGGCGGGGTATCGTGCCGTTGAACTGATGAAGAGCCACATTGCACGCACCCTGGTGAACTCCCCGGTATCCACTATCGGCGGGTTCGGAGGGATGTTCGAGCTTGACACCACAGGGATTGAACGCCCTGTTCTGGTTAGCGGCACAGATGGCGTGGGAACGAAGATTAAAATTGCCATGCTGATGAACCGCCACGACACCATCGGCATCGACTGCGTTGCCATGTGCGTGAACGACATTATTTGCTGTGGTGCAAAGCCGCTGTTTTTCCTGGACTACATCGCCTGTGGCAAGAATTATCCCGAGAAAATCGCCACTATCGTTTCGGGCATTGCCGAGGGGTGTGTGCAAGCTGATTGCGCCCTTGTGGGCGGCGAAACTGCCGAGCATCCGGGGCTTATGCCGCCCGACGACTACGACCTTGCGGGCTTTTCCGTGGGGGTAGTGGACAAGTGCAAAATCCTTGATACTGCAAGCGTTAGGTCAGGTGACGTTATCATCGGGCTGGCTTCAAGCGGACTGCACTCCAACGGCTTTTCCCTTGTTCGCAAAGTTTTGCTCACGGACGAAAACGCACTTGCCGAGCCATTCGGCGGTTCGACTATCGGCGAAGTCCTACTGACCCCCACACGGATATACGTGAAGCCTGTCCTTGCCCTGCTTGGGGCGGTGCAGGTGAAGTCCATCTGCCATATCACGGGGGGTGGCTTTCAGGAGAATATCCCCCGCTCGTTGCCCAGCCATCTTGGGGCGAAGATTGACACGTCCGCTATCGACACGCCGCCCATTTTCGGCTTGATTGAGCAGCGTGGCGGGGTGAGCAAAAGCGATATGTACAACACGTTCAACATGGGCGTGGGCATGACGGTGGTGGTATCGCCGAGGGAGGTGGATGATGCTATCGCTTCCCTTAAAGCAAGCGGAGTTGAGGCGGGCGTGATTGGTGAGGTTGTGGAGAATGTTGGGGTGGAGTTGTTTTGATTCGCAGAATGCAGATTAACGGCATTTTACCACGAAATACACGAAACAACACGAACATTTTTTGTGCATTTTCGTGTCCTTTCGTGGTAAAAACAAAACCCACCTAAAAAGGTGAACAACATGGCATTTGGAATGGCAATCGGATTGGCTATTGACGGCACTAACGGAATGGTCATAGGCATGATGTTAGGAATGATTTTTGGTATGTTGTTCTTTGATAACGATGATGAAAACGATGAAAAAGAGGAAAACGCTATGCTAAACTACGCCGTATTCGCCTCAGGCTCAGGCTCAAACCTGCAAGCCCTTATTGACGCGCAAGGCTCGGTCATTACCGCCGCCCAGCCCGTCCTTGTTATCTCCACCAAGGCGGACGCATACGCCCTCACACGGGCAGAAACGGCTGGCATCGCCACCGCTGTTGTCCCACGCTCGGAGGGCATGGAGGACGAGATTTCCGCCTTGCTTGAGGCGCACAAAATCGACTTTATCGTGCTGGCTGGCTGGCTGACTATTTTCTCGAATGAGTTCATCTCTCGCCATAACGAGCGGATAATCAACACCCACCCCTCACTACTGCCCGCATTCGGCGGCGTGGGAATGTACGGAATGCACGTCCACCGCGCGGTGATTGCAGCAGGGGCGACCGAGAGTGGCGCGACGGTTCACTATGTGAACGAAGTGGTGGACGGCGGGGATATAATCTTGCAAAAATCGGTGGCGGTGGAAGTCGGCGACACTCCCGAGAGCCTGCAAAAACGCATACTTGAGCAATGCGAATGGGTGATTTTACCCCAAGCGGTGCAGATGGTAGCGGAGAAACTGAACCAGGAGAAAACCTCATGCTAACCCTATACTTCTCCGGCACAGGCAACTCGAAATATGTTGCCCGACTTTTTGCCGAAAACATGAGCGGGGCTTGTCATTCAATCGAGGACGCGGTCGATTTCGCGCACTTGATTACAGAACATGACGTAATTGCGTTCTGCTACCCCATTTATATGTCCCGTGTGCCACGGATAATGCGACAATTTGTGCGGCGGCATATGGCGGTGCTGAAAGGCAAGAAAATTATCGTTTTTTGCACCCAACTTTTGCTGTCGGGAGACGGCACTCGTGCCTTTTCCGCCCTTTTTCCGAAAAATCACGTGAGGGTGCTATACACCGAGCATTTTTTCATGCCAAACAACGTGAATAACGTGCCGTTCTTCCCTATTCCGACAGAGAAAAACATTGCGAAATGCAAAGAAAACGCACGAAAAAAGATGG
The DNA here is from genome assembly GCA_009788105.1 of Oscillospiraceae bacterium. GTDB lineage: Bacteria > Bacillota > Clostridia > Oscillospirales > CAG-272 > WQSD01. The sequence continues at coordinate 3,631 of WQSD01000129.1, forward strand.
ACAAAGTGTGCACCAAGATTAGGCAGGGCAAACGGCAATTCCGTGGATTTGGTCCGTTTTCGCAGTTGCTTGGACTGCCTCAGGGGGTGTTTTTGTCCTCCACCGAAAAGATGGCGAACAAACGGCTGTATATCAGCGACGACTGTACAGGATGCGGGGTGTGCGTGAAGGTTTGCCCCATGGAAAATCTTGCGTTCTGTGAGGGTAAGATTGCTCATAATCAGGACTGCACCATGTGTTTTCGTTGCTTGAACAAATGCCCCGAAAAGGCGATGAATGTGTTTTTCAAGGGGAGCGTTAAGGGGCAGTATCGGGGGATTGAGTGAGGGCGTTGCCGTAGGGGTGGCAATGCGGTTGTCTGCTTGAACAGCCTGTACCCACTCCCTCCGTCTTGCGGGAATCCCCCGCCCACTGCCACCTCCCTCGCAAGGGTCGGGGGCTTTACCGAAACATTTCCTTATGCCCACCTCGCTTGCGAGGGGGGGATGTCCCGCAGGGACAGGGGGGAGTGCGATGACACAACAAATACCAACCAAAACCGCACCCACCCGCACCGCATCCGTAGGGCGTGACCACTGGGAACGCCGTGAAAAGGATACCGAATAAGCCACCCCGTCTTGGCGGAAGAACACCGCCAATCCACCCCTCCACAGAGGGGAAGAAGGTCAAGTGCGCACCACACCCCGTAGGGGCGACCGTCCTCGGTCGCCCGCCGAACGATACACACCACACCTCACATCTTTGCCGTAGGGGCGGGG
>WQSD01000130.1 GCA_009788105.1 Oscillospiraceae bacterium
TGTTCGTAGTGGGGTAGAACACAATCTTGTCATTCCGCACTATCTACATCATCTTCAATCTCGATGATTTTTTTAATCATTTCGGTAACTTCAATCACAATTTCCATTGGAGCTGCTTCAATGAAGCTAGCGTTTCGCCTTTGTATATCAAAAACTTTCGCTTGGTCGCACATGATAACGCCATTTGTCACAGTCCTATCGTCAAGTCGTATGTGCATGGGAAAATTTCTGTCAGTGTTTGTTATAGGGCAAAGCATTGCTAAGGATTTGGTAAATTCGTTAAAGGCATTATTGCTTATTACAATTGCAGGTCTGCGTCCCTTTTGCTCTCGTCCCATTTGCGGGTCGAAGTCTAACCATATAATATCACCTTGTTTAACCTTGTAGAACATTACCACACCTCTTTCCCCACGGGACTTCCCATATCCCACTCTTCGGCAATATATTCCCCTTCAAAGCCATCCAAAAGCTCTCGCAAAGTTTTTTGGGCGGTTGGCTTTGTCACCTTTTTTATAACAAGTCCGTCATTTTCAACAAAGATTTCTACGGTGTCATTGTCAGAAAACTTTACTGCATCTAATAACTGCTTTGGCAGTCTAATACCTTGTGAGTTCCCCCACTTTTTAATATTTGTTGTCATGTGTGTGTTTCCTTTCGAGGGTATATACATAGTATACACCAAAACGAGCAAAAAGTCAATGCCTTTTGTAAAAAAATATTGTGACTATCGTGTTAGTTCATGGAACAGCCAAAACAATGTCATTGCGGGCTACGACCCGCAATCTCATCAAATATTAAAGTATCATGGGGTTGCGGGTCAAGCCCGCAATAGAGTTGTAACGAAATTAAATATCGTCTTATGAACGACTCCACCGAACGTCATTGCAAAGGCGGTTTGTGCCGTGCAATCCAGTGAAAGGGCAAGAAATCGCCAACCCGTAAAACAATGAAATTTCTCGTCCAACGACTGGATTGCACGCGGAAAATCGCCGCTTTGCAATGACGAGGCTGTTTGTTTGGTTTAAGATGGAGTAATATTTTAATTTCGACACAAGTTTAATAACAAATGAAAAGTTGAAACTTTATATTATGTTCTATCTTGATAGTCATAAAAAATATTTAGTTAAATAATGACGCTAAAACATCAATCCCGCAAAATGTGTGGAATAAAGCCATTTAACCTCACCCCTCTGCCTGCATTCTATCTAATTCCATTCCCGCCGTCTTGCCATAGGCACGAATCAGTCCGCCTTTGCCCAGCATAATGCCGCCGTAGTAGCGGACAACTGCAACAATAATTCCGTCAAGGTCACGGCGTTTGATGGCGGTCAGTACAGGCAACCCTGCCGTTCCTCGTGGCTCGCCGTTGTCGTCGCATTTCTCGCGTCCATTCACTACATAAGCGTACACAACATGGGCACTTCGCTTGTGCTCTTTTTGTAGGTGAGCGATAATTGTCTTGGCTTCTTGCTCGTCAGAAATCATGGCACTGTAGCCAATAAAGCGTGATTTTTTCTCGGTGTATTCAGTCATAGGACTATTTTATCATATTTCGAGGGCAAATGCAAGGGGGTGCCCTCTAAGACGGTTTCAGGTCAATCATGCTTCAACCTCGTTTTTCTTACTTCGTCAAAAATCGTTGCTACGCAACGAAAACCATTTTGACAAAGTAAGAAAAATACGCTCCAGGCGTTTTTAGTAAGCGCCGAAGGTTGCGGTACGGGCGGTTCACCCGCACGGCAGGCAACCGAAGTGCGTGAGCGACCTGCGGAAAAACACCGCCTATCCGCCGAGATAGAAGGCACACTCATGCAAGAAAAAAACTTTCAAAAAAAATCGTCTTTTCTATTGATTTATTTTTTCTGATGTGATATAATGAAATAACGCCTAAAGAGTGGACTGGAGTCATATGGGCATACTCACTCTGTTTAAGAAGGCGAAAAACCTTAATTACTTACCCTTGGAGGAAGAAAAAATGAGCGGAACTGACAAAACACGCGTTGCCATTATTGGCTGCGGTGGTATCGCCAACGGCAAACACATGCCAAGTCTGAAACGTCTTAAAACTGTTGAAATGGTGGGCTTTTGTGATATTGTCTTAGAGCGTGCCGAAAAAGCAAAGGAGCAATACGGCACACCTGAATCCAAGGTTTATGCTGACTATAAGCAAATGCTTGCGGAATTAAAGCCTGATGTTGTTCAAGTTTTAACGCCAAACGCTTCTCACTCTTATATTACTTGCGATGCGCTTGAGGCAGGTGCGCATGTTATGTGCGAAAAGCCAATGGCTAAAACCGCAGCAGAAGCTCGCAAAATGATTGAAACATCAAAGAAAACAGGGAAACTGCTGACTATTGGGTATCAAAACAGATTTCGTGCTGACAGCACTCAAATGAAAAAGGTTTGCGAACGCGGAGACCTTGGAGAGATTTATTTCGCCAAAGCTCATGCGATTCGTCGTCGTGGCGTGCCGACTTGGGGCGTTTTCCTTAAAGAAGAAGAGCAGGGTGGCGGTCCGCTGATTGACATTGGCACACACGCACTTGACCTTGCTTTGTGGATAATGGACAACTACGAGCCTGCATATGCAGTTGGCACGGCGTACAAAAAGTTCCGCAATCAAACAGACACAGGAAATCTTTTTGGCGACTGGAATCCGGACGAATTTACTGTAGAGGATTCGGCTTTTGGTTTCGTTGTAATGAAAAACGGGGCGACCATCTTTATTGAATCAAGCTGGGCGCTGAACACCCTTGATGTCGCTGAAGGTCAGACTACCCTTTGCGGTACTTTGGGTGGTGCTGATATGCGTGATGGACTTCGTATTAACAAAGTTGACCTTGGCAGACAAACCACCATTCGTCCGAATTTGTCTGCGGGCGGGGTTGCTTTCTATGAGGGTAGCAGCAATAAAGCCGAAGACATCGAGGCGGCAGTGTGGATTGCGGCGGTTCGTGAAGGCAAAGAATTGATTGTGAAACCGGAGCAAGCCCTTGTTGTAACCGAAATTCTTGAGGCGATTTACAAGTCTTCTGAATCTGGTAATCCGGTTTATTTTTAGGGAAAAATAACGACTTTTAGGAGAAACGCATATGAAATTAGGCGTATTTACAGTATGTTTGCACCATATGCCCTTTGAAGAGGCGGCGCAATATCTTCGCTCCAAGGGTGTGCAATGTGTTGAAATTGGGGCAGGGGGCTACCCTGGCGACACCCACCTTAAAACCGCAGAATTTCTCTCCAACCCTACATATCGTGAGGGCTGGAAAGACATTCTAAAGCGGAACGAGCTGTCTGTGTCGGCAATCAGCTGTCACGGCAACCCTGTTCATCCCAACAAAGCTGAGGCTGACCGCTATCACAAGGACTTTGAGCAGGCGGTGCTTGCCGCCGAAGCCCTTGGGGTGGATACTGTTGTCGGCTTTAGCGGTATGTCTGCTGGCGCGCCAGGGGATGCTACCCCAAACTGGCCAACTGTCAGCTGGCCTGGGGAGTATGGCAAAGCCCTTGAGTACCAGTGGGAAGTTCTTGTGCCATACTGGGAGAAGATGGTGAAGTTCTGTGCGAATCATGGGGTGACGAAGATTGCCCTTGAAATGCACGGCGGGTTCTCGGTTTATAACCCTGCCACTTTGCTACGACTGCGGGAAGCTGTTGGCCCTGCTATCGGGGCGAACTTTGACCCATCTCATCTGATATGGCAAGGCATGGACTCTTCTGCCTGTGTCAGAGCGTTAGAGGGAGCGATTTACCACTTCCACGCCAAGGACACCAAGATTAACAAGCGGAATGCTGATGTGAACGGCTTGCTTGATGTCCGCCACTATTCAGACGAGATTAACCGCAGTTGGATTTTCCGCACAGTTGGCTATGGTCAGTCAACCGAAAGCTGGAAAGATCTGTTTTCCACACTGCGTCTGTGCGGTTATGACGGTGCAATTAGCATTGAGCATGAGGACAGCCTGATGAGCCCTCGTGAGGGGCTTGAGAAAGCTATCACTTTCCTGCAAGAAACATTGATGTTCGAGGACAAAGGTAGCGTCACTTGGGCTTAATAGCAAACCCTCCCCAACCTGGGGAGGGTTTGTTGTTAATACAAAGGTCAAGGAAAAAGGTCAAGGTCGTGGGCTATGCGCCCACACCGCACAAGTTTTTTGAAAAAAACTTGACTAAAAACTTTTATTCACAAAAGCATGAAATGCTTTTGTATCAAGGTTTTTGAAAGTCCAGAAAACTTTTTGTAAAAAGTTTTTTGGTGGGGTTTGGGGCAACGCCCCAAGGTGTGTTGTGTTTATTGAGTATAAAATCATATAAAATCACCCCTCCGAAATTTTCG
>WQSD01000131.1 GCA_009788105.1 Oscillospiraceae bacterium
AAAATCGAAGAGTTGATTAGCCAGCTTAAAGCGGAATACACCATTGTCATCGTGACACACAATATGCAACAGGCAACCCGAGTGTCTGACAACACGGCATTTTTCCTGCTTGGCGAAATTGTGGAGTACAATAAAACAGCGAAAATATTCTCTAACCCGGAAGACGAGAGAACCGAAAATTACATTACAGGAAGATTCGGGTAAAGTATTGACTTTCACACAAAAAAGGAGTATAATTATGTCAATCCGTGCAAACTACGAAAAAGAATTAAGCGGCATATTCCAACAGCTTGTTTTAATGTGCCGTCATATCGAAACCGCTATAGAAAAAAGCGTTAAAGCTCTTGTCCTGCGAGATTATGACCTTGCTCACGAAGTGTTTGAGGAAGAAAAGCGCATAGACGAACTGGAGCGAATAATCGAGCAATCGTGTCTGCGGGTTATGCTAATGGAGCACCCGGTTGCAAGTGACTTTCGTGAGGTGTCTGCTGCCCTGAAGATGATAACCGACCTTGAGCGCATCGGCGACCAAGCAAGGGACATTGCCGAGATAACCATTCAGTTCAAGTGCGACGAGTATGTCAAAAAGCTGGAGCATATTCCGCAAATGGCGGAAATTGTTACCCAAATGGTCAAAGACGGTGTGCAGGCGTACATCAACAAAGACCTGACTCTTGTCCGCGCCCTTGATAAAACTGACGACCGAGTAGATGAACTTTTTGATACTATCATGGCGGATTTAATCGCCTTGATTAAACAAACCCCCGAATATGCCGAGCAGGCGATTATGTTTATGATTATCACCAAATATCTTGAACGTATTGGGGACCATGCAGTAAACATCGGCGAATGGGTGGAATATTCGATTACAGGAATAAAGCCATAATGAAACAAACAATTTTCATCGTTGAAGATGATACATCACTGCAAGAATTGTACACATATTCACTTGAAAACGAGTTCGATTGTCGCTGTTTTGGCGACGGGAACTCGTTGTTTGCTATGCTTGAGAAAGAAAAACCGGCACTGTTTTTGCTTGACATCATGCTGCCCGGCGATGATGGGCTTACCATACTGGCAAAGCTGAAAGAAAACCGCAAAACAGCAAACATTCCGGTGATTATGGTGTCCGCCAAAGGCACAGAAGTCAATAAAGTCAAGGGGCTGAATATGGGGGCGGATGACTATATCGCCAAACCGTTTGGGGTGCTGGAGTTGGTGGCACGCATTAAAGCAAATTTGCGTCGCACAACGGCGAAAGAAACACAGAGCAACGTGACATTCAAGGACATTCTTTTTGACATAAACAAACACCAAATCTTCGTGAATGGCGCTCCTGTTCAAACTTCGCCGAAAGAGTATAATCTGCTGTATCTGCTGTGCAAAAATGCCGAGAGAGTGCAGGAGCGAGAGGATATTTTCACCAAAGTGTGGGGCGAGGGTTTTATGGGAGAAACACGCACCCTTGATATTCACATAAAGGAACTGCGAAAAAAACTTGCAGAAAATCAAAGTGTGGCGGCAATACAAACCATTCGTGGGATAGGGTATATGCTGGTGTGAGGCGGGAAGCAAGTTTGAAAACAACAACTGAAAGGACGCGTGAGGAAAAGCACAGGTTTATAATTTTTTTGTACGCGATTTCCCCTTGTGCGTGGCACGATGAAAGTAAAAAAACAACTTTTTTGGTTTACTACGCTGATTATTTTTCTTGGTCTTGTCAGTCTTTTTGCGGTGTCGGTATACTTCAACCACGCAAACAATCACAGCATCGCACGAAACAATGTTATAGAAACCACTCGAATTGTGGCTAACTTGTACAATGAAGATAGCGATATAGACTTGCTTGCCCTTTCTGCAAACAGCACCAGAATCACCATAATTGCTGCTGATGGAAGGGTTCTTGCGGAAACCAGCCAGCTTGACTATGGCACCGGAGCAAATCATCTGACCCGCCCCGAAATCATGACCGCCGCCGCCGGAGTATCCGAGGTGCATCTCCGTTTTTCGGACAGTTTGCGGACAAACTTTATATATTATGCCCTGCGAGTGGACACATCTGATGGATATATTTTCGTTCGTACTGCCATTCCTGTTGCTAATGTGAACGCATACTTAATGCAGTCGCTCCCCCTGTTTTTGGGGATTATTTTGGTTGTTGCCTTGTTATGTTTTGTGGTGAATCGCACTCTGATAAATCGCATTACATGCCCATTTGACAGCATTATCAACGAAAACCGTATCAACGCTAAGCGTCGTGAAGAATTTTTCGCCAACGCTTCTCATGAACTGAAAACACCGCTTACTGCTATCAAAGGCTTTACCGAATTAACTGCAATCAACAATAAAGATGAAAATATTCGCAAATATATCAACAGCATCACCCGTGAAACAGAGCGAATGATGAGCCTTATTGGTGATATGCTTGCACTTTCAGAACTGGAGAGCACACCTAAAATCAATCCTGCAAAAATTTCTCTTGCGGCGGTTGTCGGCGAGGTGCGTGACACCGTGTCGACTGGCATTAGCGAAAAGAATATTGCTTTTTCCACTACAGGGGACGGCGTAATCATGGCGGAGCAGGGACATATTTACGAGCTTGTGAAAAACCTTATTGAAAATGCAGTGCGGTATAATGTAGATGGCGGCAAAATCTTGGTCAGTATCAAATCCGAACGAAAGTTTATACATCTATCTGTTGCTGACACCGGAATAGGCATTCCAGCCGAAGAGCAGGAGCGGATTTTCGAGCGGTTTTACCGCGTGGAAAAAAGTCGCTCCCAGCAAAGTGGCGGCACAGGCTTGGGATTGGCAATTGTGAAACATATATGTGCGTTGTATGGGTGGAAGTTAAGAGTTGAAAGCAAGGTTGGCGATGGAACGGAAGTGACAGTCGAGATGGGATTGTAGCATAAAAATGTGCCTTTTATCTTGGTGCAAAGCAGATTTTTGCTGTTTTGCCGAGATATAAGGCACATTTCTTTTAATTTTATTATACGACTATCCAGTTATTGGGCGACTTCAGACTGTCGATAAAGGTCAAGGTCGTGGGGTTTCACCCCACACCCGACCACCTTGCCCGCTCACGCATTACGGCAACCTGTTTGACGGGTGTGGAATTATCCTGAGCCTGCTCGGCGGCAAAGCCACCGACACCGCTCAGGGAGCACAAAAACGCAAGCCGCCAATGCCGTTGCCTTCAGCGCTCACAAGGGCTTTGTAAAAAGGTGGAACAAAAACTTCGGTACAAAAGCATGAATGCTTTTGGGAAAAAAGTTTTTAGTCAAGTTTTTTACAAAGCCCTTGTGAGCGCTGAAGGCGATAGTATGGACGGTTCACCCGTCCGGTAGGTCGCCGTAATGCGTGAGCGGGCAAACTTGTGCGGTGCGGGCGCATAGCCCGCGGTCTTGACCTTCAAGCTAAAAGCCACCCAAAGGGTGGCTTTTGTGGTAATTGTGTATTAGAGCGTGTCGACACGCTCTACAGCCTTGTCGTTACCTCGGTTGGTACTTGGTGGACAGGAGGAAACGCTCCTTTTGGTACAGGTTGCTCCCCTTTTGGCTGTTTACCTAATGGGAACAGGGCGGCTTGCACAACCTGGGTCACGTTGGTGCAGAAGATAAACTCCATGCCTTGGGTAATAGCCGCGTCCAGCTCGGACACCGCCGCACGGTTCTCTTCCGGGAGGATAACAGTCATCACTCCCGCACGGTGAGCCGCACCGATTTTTTCTTTCAACCCGCCAATGGCAAGCACTTTACCAGACAGGGTCACTTCCCCTGTCATGGCAATGTCCCCCCGCACAGGACGGGCGGAAAGCTCGCTTGCAATGGCGCACACTAACGCCACCCCCGCAGATGGGCCGTCTTTCGGCACAGCACCCTCGGGGAAATGGATGTGAATGTCACGCTTCTTGTGAAAATCCCCCTCTGCACCAAAGGCGGCATGATTTTTCCGTATAATTGACAGGGCAATGTGCGCCGACTCTTTCATTACCGCACCAAGCGAGCCTGTTAGCTCCACTTTGCCGCTGCCCGACATTGCCACCGCCTCTACCGGCAGCATTTCGCCGCCTACTTCGGTGTACGCAAGTCCGTTCGCCACTCCCACTTGGTCGTGTGGCGGCGGGGGGGGCAGCACCAATCTTGCCCCCAGCATATCCTCCACCTCTGACGGGGTGACACGGACAGCAGTCTGTCCATGTTCGGCGATACGCACCGCCGCCTTACGGCAGAGGGCGGACAGCTGTCGCTCAAGGTTTCGCACCCCCGACTCATGGGTGTAGTGGTCAACCACTTCGTACAGGGCGGAATCTGTCACCTTCAGCTTTG